>JBILOD010000029.1:0-15460 GCA_044374645.1 Pseudobdellovibrionaceae bacterium
CGACATGAATCCAGTCGCGAATATTCAGGCCCGCACCATAAACAGGCAATGGTTTGCCTTCGAGGGCATTCAAAATCATGCGGGGTATCAATTTTTCCGGGAACTGCCTTGGGCCGTAGTTGTTTGAGCAATTGGTAATTACAGTCGGTAAACCATAAGTATGGTACCAAGCTCTCACTAAATGGTCTGCAGCCGCTTTCGAGGCAGAATAGGGAGAATTGGGTGCATAGGGTGTTTCTTCATTGAATTTTGGATCTTGAGGCTGAAGGGCACCAAAAACCTCGTCCGTAGAAACCTGCAAAAAGCGAAATTGCGACTTCTCTTTACCGGGGAGGTTTTTCCAATAACCGCGTGCCGCCTCTAATAGATTAAAAACCCCTACGATATTTGTATTAATAAATTCACGCGGGCCAGAGATGGAATTGTCCACATGTGACTCTGCCGCAAAATTCACAATTGCGGATGGCTTATGGATCTGTAAAAGTCTGGTGATTAGCTCTGTATCACTAATATCACCCTGCACAAAATTAAACCCGACGGTATTAATTCCCTGAAGGTTTTCAATATGTCCAGCATAGGTTAATTTATCGACTCCTATGATGCGATACTCTGAATTTGGTGCCAAACGTGGAAACGAGCTTCCAATAAAGCCCGCAACGCCTGTGGCGATGATAGTCTGCATGATTTCACTCCCCAAGGGATTTAACAGTACCTACATTAATTCCAATAGGCAACCCACGCCGTTGAAAAAAACCGATCAATCTAAGGCAAGAGCTCGGCCATTTTTTCTAAAATTCGGCCACAGGCCTGCCCATCTCCGAACGGATTTTGAGCCTGAGCCATCTGGAGATAAGTACCGCTATCATTTATAATTTCCTCTGCCATGCGAAGAAATGCATGCTCCTGGAGTGGAATGAGTTTAGAAGTCCCAGCAGTAATTGCTTCCGGTCTTTCAGTTTTTTCTCTGGCCACTAAAATCGGTTTACCTAAGGACGGAGCTTCTTCCTGCACTCCTCCTGAATCCGTGATGATCAAGAACGCGCGATTCATTAAATAAACAAACGGAATATAATCTACGGGCTCACAGAGCCAAATTTTTGCGGTTCCCAATTTGTGAGTGCTAGTCTCATTCACCCATTTAGCATCACTGCCAAAGATTTTTTTTGCCGATTCACGCACTTGTGGATTCATATGGAGTGGGATTAATAGCTCCACGTCCGAGCGTTTTGACAAAGCCTTTAACCCCTTCATCACTTCTTCCATTGGCTCGCCAAAAGACTCTCGACGATGCACAGTCACAAGTATCAGTTTTTTCCGAATATCCAAAAATGCAAAGTGCTGCTCAAACTGTTCCTTTAGAGATTGGTTCGCGGCTAAACGTTCACGCACTGCAAACAACGCATCAATGCCAGTATTTCCTGTGACAAAAATACGGCTCGAGGGGTAGTGCTCATTGAGCAAATTGGCTCGGGAGGTTTCCGTTGGCGCAAAATGTAAATGGGCTAACAGACCAGTGGCCTTGCGATTAAACTCCTCTGGGAATGGCGAAAAAATATCGCCTGACCGAAGACCAGCCTCAATATGAACCACTGGGACTTTATGATAAAAAGCAGCAAGTCCACCCATAAAACAACTCGTGGTATCGCCTTGGACAACCACAGCACTAAATGACTTTTGCTTAAAAATTGCATCCACCCCTTGCAATACCGCCACTGATACATCTGCCAACGTCTGCCCGGGCTTCATTAAATCCAAATCTAAATCAGGCACAATTTCAAAGAAATTCAGAATGGGCTTGAGCATTTCACGATGCTGTCCCGTGGAACAGACAAACACGTTAAATCGTGAATCTTGCTTTGCCTTAATAACTAAGGGAGCCATTTTAATGGCTTCAGGCCTGGTTCCAAAGACAAATAGGATGTTTTTCATTGGACTCCTATATCAGCTAAAAACTTAATCACTTTTTCTTTAAATAGTTCCTTCGAAAATTCCTCTGCTCGAGCATTCAGGATTTTGGAATCAAAGGATGCCTTTTCGAACTCTAGCACAGCTTGCTGTAAAGCTTTGCTTGAATTTTCGTTAAAGAAAAACGCGGTTTCCGTACTAAGAGTTTCAAGTACCCCACCCGCCTGATAAGCAATGACTGGGGTCCCGCTGGCCAAACTCTCTAAAGGGGTGATACCAAAATCTTCAACTCCAGGAAAAACAAACCCCCTCGCCTTTCGCATTCTAGTAATGACCTCTTCCCGAGGCAAATTTCCCAAAAATTGAACGTTTGATTTTGCCAAAGATTTAAGCCATTTCTCCTGTTGCCCAGACCCAATGATCAGCAGCGGACGCTTCAGCTCATTAAACGCATCAACAGCTAAGTCCACTCGTTTATTCGGCGCAAATGCGGTTACCATCAAGTAATAGTCTTCTTTTTGACAGGGCTGATTCTGCAGCGGCCGAAAATCAGCCAGCTCCACGAAAGGGTGAATCACTGTGCTTTCGCGATGGTAGTATTCTTGAATGCGCTTCTGGACAAAATAGGAATTCGCAATCATGTGATCCACGTTCTGATTACTGGCAATATCCCATTCTGTGATGCGCTGGCGAAGCAAACGAGCCCCCCAGCGCTGATGAAAAGGGGCCGTCGGCCCAAAATAAGATTCAAACTGATCATACATGTAGCGCATCGGACTATGGATATAGGATACATGCACTGCACCTTTAGGTTTTCGAACTCCCTTGATCACACAATGGGAGCTCGAAAATACCAGCCGACAGTCTTCTTGGATTTTTAAGGATTCTGCTGCTAAGCAAAAAAATGGCAATAGCTTACGATAATGAGTGGCGGCACCAGGAACTTTATTAAGAAAGCTCGATACAATCTTGCGATTTTCAATAATAGGACTTGCTGATCCCGGTTGATAAAAAAGCGTATACAGTGGTGCCTGTGGAAAAAGCTCACAAAAGGCCTCGAGAACTCGTTCTCCTCCACGAAATCCTGTAAGCCAGTCATGAAGCAGAACTGTTGAGTTTGCCATTCCCCGGCCTTAAACCATACTTTTGGTGTAGAGAGGTAAAACTTCCTTAGTTAGGCCATCCATTTTTAGACAATGATTCTCAACCCAAATCACCCGATCGCAAAGCTCCTCAATATCACCCGCACTGTGGGAAACTAATATGATAGTAACACCCTGTTGTTTAAACTCTTTCATTTTAGTCCGGCATTTATTTTGAAATGCCGAATCGCCTACCGCTAATACCTCGTCAATCAAAAGGATTTCAGGATCAAGATGCGCAACCACTGAAAATCCCAATCTCGCCATCATTCCAGAAGAGTACGTGCGCACCGGCTGATGAATAAAACTGCCTAACTCAGAAAACTCAACAATTGATGGTAGTTTCTGGCTCACCTGTTTGCGCGTCAATCCAAGGAGAACACCATTAAGCTGGATATTTTCAATACCAGTAAGATCTGGATGAAAGCCCCCTCCCAACTCAAGGAGTGGAGAAATTCGCCCATTAACGGTCACTGTCCCTGAGTTTGGTTTTAACACTCCAGCAATTAAACCGAGCGTTGTACTCTTTCCGGCGCCGTTGCGGCCCACAAATGCCACACTTTCGCCCTTTTCGATGTTGAAACTAATGTCATGCAAAGCAGTAAAGGACATTGATCGCAATTCTTTCATTGCTCTGGGCAAATTCAATATCATGTTTTTAAAGCCACTCGTAATGTGGTGATAAAGCGGGTATTTTTTTGAAACCCCTGAAAACTGAATTACAGTGCTCACAAAACCTCCGCAAATCGCCACTGAAGACGACTATACGTGACTTGGGCGACCGCCAAAAGAAATATGCCCCACCCTAAAGAGCAGGCAACATAGGTGAGATCAATGGTCCCGGTCATGACCAAACTACGCCAGTTTAACATTAATGGTGCCAGGGGATGCCAATAGATATATTCACGAAACTCCGGGGGAATCATCTCTTCTGAATAGAGAACCGGAGTCAGATAAAACAAAAAAGTCATGATGAGCTGAACAATTCGCTCAAGGTCACGAAAAAACAAGTTTGTAGAGGCAATGAATAGATTCAAGGAATAGGCCATCAAAAACTGGCTCACCACCAAAATAGGAAGCGCCCATATCCAATTCATTGAAAAAG
Organism: Pseudobdellovibrionaceae bacterium; assembly: GCA_044374645.1. GTDB lineage: Bacteria > Bdellovibrionota > Bdellovibrionia > Bdellovibrionales > Bdellovibrionaceae > CAUJGP01. The sequence continues at coordinate 4,153 of JBILOD010000029.1, forward strand.
GAACATCAAAGACTGCCATAAAAATAAAAATAATCGGTAGCGAAACTAAAAAATGAAATCCATCCTGCAACACCACTACAAATGGAATCAGGAACCTTGGAAATAAGGTCTTTTTAATTAATTGGGCATTACCCATGAATGTCATTGGACCCACTTGGATCGAATTTGAAAGCCACTGCCAAGGAAATAGTCCCGCAATGAGGAAAAGTGGATAATTTTCTGTTTTGACTAAAAATATCATCTTAAAAACCACGTAATACAAAAGTGCATAGGTAAGTGGACTTGCAAGTGACCAAACATACCCCAAGGCCAACTGCTTGTAGCGAACCCTAAGTTCTTTTCTGAAAAGCTCTATAACCATGTCTTTATAAGGTGCCATATTCGTCATTGCATTTTAAACTATCGTCTGACCAGCCCCTAATGCAAGTAGATGTAGATAATGACACTCTCTTGCCTAAAATATTCCTTTAAGGCTAAATAGAAGGTGTGGAGCTAATAAAACCTTAACGATTCGCAGAAAATACCGTTTCTAAGGAACCAAATGAAAGTCATCAACACCGAAATCCCAGAGGTTAAAATCATTGAACCTCAAGTACGGAAAGACCCCCGTGGGTATTTTTTTGAGAGCTTTAACCAACTCGCATTTGAAAACCAGATCGGGCCCGTTAAGTTTGTTCAAGACAACCAATCCTTTTCTGTCCGCAACACTTTTCGCGGTCTTCACTATCAATTACCCCCTTTTGCCCAAGCAAAATTGGTCAGAGTGACCCAAGGTGCAGTTCTGGATTTTGCAGTTGATATCCGTAAAGGCTCACCGACCTTTGGGCGGTCCGTTGCTGTGGAACTTACTGACTCGAACTATCGCCAGCTTTTTGTTCCAAGAGGTTTTGCCCATGGTTTTCTCGTCTTAAGCGAAACAGCAATCTTTCAATACAAAGTTGATAACTACTATTCAACTGAATCTGACCGCGGGATTCGATTTGACGACCCTCAAATTGCTCTGCATTTTCCTAACACCGCAGAGTTACTCCTATCGGCAAAAGACCAAGCCTTGCCGCTCTTGGAAACCGCAGAATTATTTGACTTTAGCGCTCCATCGCCGACATTGAGCTAATACCCGGGAGGTTTATGCTTTCCTATTTTAGTGGTTACGTGCTTTATCCCATACTTGAAAAGTACTCCAAACGTCAAATCAACCCTAAGCTCATCGAACTAAGGGCCTTTGAGCAAAAATCGAATGCCGACCAAAAGGCCCTCCAGCGCGAAAACTGCTTTCAACTTCTTTCTTTTTGCAAGGACCAGGTCCCGTACTATCAGGATTTGTTTAAGTCCGTTGCCTTTGACATTGAGAAAATACGTAAAGATATTGGCTATCTCAATGATGTCCCAATTCTTACTAAAGCACTGGTGCGAGAAAACGCCGAACGTTTGCGGACAGCAAATGCACACCATGTCCGTAAAACCGGCGGCTCAACTGGACAATCTGTATACTTTTATTATGACAATCCAGGGTTAGATTGGACATCAGCAATGAATCTATACTCCCTAGAGCTTGCTGGAAAGAAGCCACACCACAAGGACTGTCATATTTCAGCAGAGCTTGGCCTCGAACCACCCACTTTTAAGGGTAAATTCTTAGACTGGCTCAAACTGACTTCACAGAATCGTACTCGCCTAATGATTTCATCTTTTTCTCCATCCGATCTCGATGCTCTCTATGATGAACTTGTGCGAAAATCTCCCTTTTTATTACAGGGACACCCCTCTACGGCTTATGCGATTGCCGCCCATTTTTTAGAAACCGGGCGCAAACAAAAACTGCGATTCTCGGTCTTTGAACCCACAGGAGAAATGCTGACGGACAAGGCGGTTCAAACTATTGAAAAGGCCTTCGGTTGCAAAGTCGTTAATCGCTACGGAAATGCTGAATGTGGCGTCATGGCCCATTCTCTACCTGGCGATCCATACACTCGCCTCAAGATATTTCAAAGGGCCTTTTACCTAGCCCCCATTGAAAAGGGGCCATTGATTGTGACAAATTTCACGAACCTTGGTTTTCCGCTGATCAACTACGATACAGGCGATATTGGAACAGTTCGAAGTGAACCAAATGGCGATTATTTGTCTGATATTCAAGGTCGCAAACACGACACCGTAACGATTAATAGAAAGGAGTTTCCGACTCACTTTATCATGGACTATTTGGATCACAAAGTTCGAGGGATTCGCGAATTTCAAATTCATTTGACCGACAGCTCCGATCCCTTATTGAAAGTGGTTTTGGAAAATCCCTCCGACCAATCGCGAGTGCTCGCTGCCATCAAAGCGTATTGGGAAAAAGGCCTTAACGTTGAATTTGTTGGGTTTGAGTCTCTTGAAACTGTCGGATGGCGCAACAAATTTAGACATGTGATTGATAAAAGGAGCAAGCTAAATGAGGAAACTACCTCGAATAATATTTAATACCTGGTCTGGCGCTTTTTTTAATCCTGGCGGAGGTGAGGTTCAACTGCTTGAAACTAAAAGGGCGCTTGGGGCAAAAGGTTATTCAATTGACCTCTATAACCAGTGGGCACCCCAGAGGGATTTTGATATTTTACATCAGTTTTCAATTCAACTCGGTGTAAACTATGTGGTTAATGAATACAGAAGATTAGAAAAAAAAATCGCACTATCTACCATTTTATGGGACCTGCCCGAAAAGAACAGCTTTGCTTATTTTCAAATGCGAGAGCTCTTTTTGAAATCTGATATACTACTTACAAATTCAGATATGGAGTCAGACAAAATTGCTCTTGCATTTGATATCCCAAGAGAGAAATTCTTTAAAACCAGGAATAGTATTTCCGACGCTTTTTTGACCGATGGAGATCCGGCCCTTTTTCGTCAAAAATACTCTATTGAAGGAAATTTTGTATTGAGCGTTGCGAACATTGATCGGCGAAAAAATACGCTGGCGCTCATTAAGGCATGCGAGCAACTTGGAATTTCTTTAGTTCTAATCGGTGCTATCCGGGATCAGGAATACTTTCAAGAATGCCAAAAAACTGGAGCTAAATTTACCTATCTCGGCCCAATAACGAATCAAGAACTGCTGAAGGCTGCATATAAGGCCTGTAAGGTCTTTGCTCTTCCCAGCCTTTGTGAAACTCCGAGTATCGCAGCGCTAGAAGCTGGTAGCCAAGGGGCGACAATTGTGATTACCTCTGAAGGTTCTACAAAAGAATATTTTGATGCCCATGCAATCTATGTTGATCCCTTTGATGTTATGAATATTGCGTCGGGAATAGGCTCTGCGTTACAAAAAAACACCAGTTCAACGCTTAGTCGGCACATTAGGGTCAATTATTCTTGGGGAAACACCGCAGATGATATTATTTATGCTTATGGTAAACTATTTTAGGGCTTGCAGCTAAGCTACTCTATAGCCAAATTGGGCTTGAGGACATAGCGTTAAACCAATTTTTTCTATACGCTTATTGATGATCATAATTACGATTAATGTCAAATTGGAAGAGTAGCGGAGATTAAAGTATGAAACGGTTAGCGATTGGGATGGTCACTTTTAACAACAGCGCTGAAGATCTCGAAAAATTCGTGCGCTCACTGGATGTTGCCACCCGAAGGTATCAAAAGGCCACTGGGCAGGCTTTTGAGCCCCAACTATATTATATTGATAATGGAAAAAAATCGTATTTACATAAGATGAAGAACTGCACCCAAGTCAAATCTATGGGCAACGTTGGATATCCTAAGGCGCTTAATTCTCTTATAAAGAGAGCTTTAGAAAAAGACGGTTATTCCCACTTTCTGAGCGCTAATCCAGATGGTGTTTTTCATCCCGATTTTTTTATCGAACTCTTTAAATTTTCGGAAAAGTTCCCTAACGACTTAATTGAAGCAATTCAATTCCCAGAAGAGCACCCTAAAAATTATGACCGAGTCACCTTTGAGACAGAATGGGCATCCGGCTGTTGCTGCTTGTTTTCAAAACAGCTAATTAAAGAGGTCGGCTACCTAGATGAGCATTTTTTTCTCTATGTAGAAGATGTAGATTATTCTTGGAGAGTTCGCCTTAAAGGTTTCAAAATTCGGATTTGCCCTAAAGCCATTTTCGGGCACTTTGTGTTGAATCGCAAACCAAGCCCTCTTATAACTAAATATTTTTATGAGTCCGGACGTTACTTAGGCTTGAAGTATCGGAACAAAGCGTTCCGGTCTTTTTGTGAAAAAGTATTAATAGATGAAAAGATTTACCCTTCGGTTGCAGCAATGCCAAAATACAAAAACCTTAAAACTGTGCGGTCAAAAAACTTACAGCAAATCGCTGATTTTAAACACATGTTTCACTTTTCAGAAGTTAGGTGGGGATAATGGACAAAATATCTGTTGTTGTTCGATTCCATAAATCAGGAAATTTAGATTATTTAAAATTAGCACTTTTCTCCCTCGCAATCCAACAAGGAGTGCAAGTTCTAATTCAACTTTTTGCCCAAGATTGTGACGACAATATAATCTCGGAAATTCATGCATTCATGAAAGATCTTCCGTATTATAAGAAAACAAAAATTGTTATTGATAATAATTCAAGACGAATTGTGAATGGTCATCGAATATTCAGAATTCCAAAAAAGAAAGACTGTCGTTCACTAATGCTTGATTTGGGGCTGAAACTTTCACCAACCAGATACATGGCTATTTTGGACTATGATGATATTGTATACCAACACTGTTACAGCTTCCTAATTAGCCGGATTAAAGAAACTCACTCTGCAATTGCCGTTGGTGGGTGCAAGAAAGTTATTTTAGATGTAATCACTGATCCAACCCCATTTGTAGTTACCAAAACACCGTTTAAAGAAAAACCAATTAATATTATCGACCAAATGTTAACAAACAATGTTCCTATCCATAGTTTTGTTTTGGATCGGGAAGCCATAAAAAAGAGTGACCGATACTTCCGAACGGATATGCATGCGCTGGAAGATTATGAGTTTTTGCTGAGAGTCATGTCGCAATATAAGACAGATTTTCAAGGTATGAGTAATTTTGTTTGCGAGTATCGCATTAGAAACGATCAGTCCCATACAACCCCATTTCACGCACCTGACCTTTTTGTCTTTCCGAATTGGAAAAAAGGGCGTTCCATAGTAGAGAAATTGAAGAGCCGCTTGAAGCTAGGCTTTACTATTTCCGAAATTGAAAAAAGCGTTCATAGTGTGATTTAAAAAATGAATAAAAATATCAGAACTATTTTGCGGTCGCCGCCGGCCCATGAGAATCCCTTGCTTTCGAATTTTTTATGGCTGCTCTATGAATGGCGCAGTGACTTAAGGGCAGCTTATGGAATAAAAACTTCCGCTCAGGTTAAACAATTCATCTTGTGGTGGTTTGAATGGGGAAGCCAAATGTATTCAGTCCCTTTAGCCTTTGGCTTAACCAATGAGGCTGAAAACATACTTTTTACTTTGGTTCCCACTGGCTCATTAACGGTTCCCTACATCCCCTATTTTTTCGAAGTTGCATGGAATAGTCGTCCTGATTTGCAGGAAAAGTTTCCAAAACCCAAAGGTGGTAAACTTTTTAGAGAAGCTTATTTGCAATGGTGTATTGAAATTGGAGTTCAAAACTATCGATTATTTGAATTGAATATTCAGAGCCTAAGAGAATGGCTCCTACTGATGGGACTTGAAGAGGAAATCAAGTCCCCTCCTGCCTGGCCTGCAAGAACAGTGGATTCAACGAAAGAAGCCAGGAAGAATTTAACATTATTTGGAGTTCCCTCTCTCAATATCGGTATCGGAGAAGATGCTAGGTTAATTCAAAAATCACTTGAATGTGCAGACTGGGATGTTCAAGTCTTTGAGAATGGGCGATTACATTCGAACCAAAAGACTTGGCTTCAAATTTTTGCATTACCCGCACCAGACGTTGCAATTCTTTTGGCATCTTTAGACGAAACCACTTTGGAAGAATCATACAACATCGCTAGCTGTCCGTGGGAACTACCACATTGGCCAGAGCCACTCTATTTTATATTAGAGGTTTTTGATGAAATCTGGGTTCACTCTCAGTTTGTTTTCGACTCAATTCCCTCAGCGTTCCATTCAAAGATTAAAAAGGTTAAACTACCTGTTGAAGTTGCTTCTTCTGTGGGGCTTGGCCGAGAGGCTTTTGGATTAGACCAAAACAAATTCTATTTTTTGTTCCCTTTTGACTTTGCATCGTCCATATATAGAAAAAACCCTTATGCTGTCCTCAATTGTTTTAAACAACTTAAAGCAAAACATCCAGAGTTAGGCATGGTATTTAAAACCTCAAATGCAGATACCCACACTAGTGCGAGTGCATCCTTTGCATTGGCAGCGAGTGGGATTGAAGATGTACATATCATTTCAGAGGACCTAAAAAAGGCCAACCTGCATGATCTTTATCGTTGGGTGGACTCATTAGTCTCACTTCATCGAAGTGAGGGTTTTGGACGGAATATTGCGGAAATGATGCTGCTACGAAAGCCTGTGGTCGTAACTGGATATTCGGGCAACTTAGAGTTTTGCAACGACCAAAATAGTTTTCTTGTCGACTTTGATGAAATAGCCGTTGGTGAATCTGAATACATTTTCGCCAGAAATCAGCATTGGGCGGAACCGAATTTAGAGTCAGCGATTCAACAAATGGAATTAGTTTATCTTGATAAAAACCTTTCGGCGACAAAGGTAAATCAAGCTTACAAGGATATTTCAATGAATCACAGTATTATTGCCGCAAGCCGAAGTTTTGACCAAGAGTTGATTAAAGTAAACAAAACCTAGTGTTTTACAAAGGCAAATCTATATGAGTCGAAAAGAATTTTGATGATAGTTTTCCTTTATTCAATGTACTTGTTCTGTAGTGCTCCCCGTTTAGACCGGCCATTATCTTAGTGGCTATAGCACGCCTTATGTTGCTGTTACGACATTCACCACACTTGAATAACTTCTTCTGGGCAATCACTTAATTTGAAGGGTCTATTAGGCTCCCATGAGTCTGCATACATCCCGTAAACATGGCCTATTTCTTTGCAAACAAAGTATTTTTCGTCTATCCCCGTCTCATGGTTCAGATGATATGAGTAAACTCTAATGCCAGCGTCTTTTAACTGGGCGAGCAAAACTTTGTTTTCTGCAATTACTTTACGACTGGCCGCAATTAAGTTGACGGAATTTTCCCTCAGAAATTTTAGCTTATCACCCTCAATTTTTTCTATAACCTCCCAGGCAGGCACAGCCCCCTTAAAACCTATTTTAGTCGCACTCCTCAATGAATCAGGGGAAGAGAGCTTCATATAAAGACGAGATTTATCTATAAAGTGAGAGACAAACCCCAAAACAGGAACTGGTTTATTCTTAGTTGAAATTTGAAATATGACCTCAATTCTGCTCTACTGCTGGGCTAACTACAACTCGGCAAATAAAACAGAAAGAGGGCACGATGAAAAAGATATTAAGAAAGGGCAAAAAAATCAACAAGAAGGTGGAATTTGCAATTTCAGAGGTGGAGCGCAATATGGCTAATGAGAGCCGTTTGGCAATGATTCAAGCATTGATCCCTCTTGGTCTTAAGGCTGTTGAGTTTGAGCTCCAAGAAGAGCTTTGTCGGCTTGCAGGTGCGCCTTACTCACGTGGCGGCACGGTGAAGCGCTGGGGTCATAATCCAGGCTCCGTATTTCTTGGTGACCAAAAGGTGAAACTAAAAGTTCCACGGGCTCGTGATTTGGATGCCAATGAAGAAGTTGCTCTTTCATCGTATGAGCGCTTGCAGAGCCCTCAACTTGTCGATGATATGGCATTGGCAAGGGTAATCAACGGAATGAGCCAAAGGAACTATGAGAAGGCCTCCACGCATGTACCAGAGACGTTTGGCATTAAAAAGACATCAATTTGTCGACGGTTCATTCGAGCTTCTTCAAAGAAGCTCCAGGAGTTTATGGAACGTGATTTAAGTTGCCATGATATTGTAGCTATTTTTATCGACGGAAAGTTCTTCGCTGAGAATGAAATTGTAATTGCATTAGGTGTGACTATTGAAGGCGAAAAGATACTGTTGGGTTTTATAGAAACTTCGACCGAGAACAATGTTGTTTGTAAACAATTTTTGAATAACCTGAGTGATCGTGGGCTTAATCTAGAGAATGAAATTCTATTCGTACTTGATGGTGGAAAAGGTCTTCATAAGGGTGTCAAAGCGGTTATGGGAGACAAAGCTGTCATTCAACGTTGTCAATGGCATAAGAGAGAAAATGTATTGAGTTATCTTGATAAGGCAAAACAAGGAGTGTTTAGAAGAAAGTTACAGGCTGCCTATGAGCAGCCCACCTATGAAAAAGCAAAAAAGAGACTTGGAACTATTAGAAAAGAATTACGCCTACTAAATGAGTCGGCGGTAGCAAGTCTAGATGAGGGCTTTGAGGAGACTCTCACAATTCATAAGCTTGGACTCTTTGATAAAATTGGAAAGAGTTTTAAAACAACCAATGCCATTGAGAATGTGAATAAACAACTTGGCAATCATACTGATCGAGTTGATCGTTGGCAGAATAGCAATCAACGTCAACGGTGGATGGCTACAGCTCTAATGGAAATTGAGCCTCGCTTGAAGAAAGTAAAAGGGCACAAATTCTTGAGTCAACTGCGAGCAAAAATGAAAGGCTATAATTCAAAAAAACAGAATTTTACAGAGCAAGAAAGAGATGCGTCATGATTCAATTTCAACTAGAAAAAAACTTGCTCCGAAAGGCCCATGAGGAGTGAGTTTTGCAACAGCGCGGATTCCATGATCCGTCGGTGCTTTAAGCTTAATAGCAAAGATTGCCAGAAGAGTTTTCGTCGCAACTTCGAACACTGTGGTAAATCTGAAATCCATGCGCGTCTGATATCCCAAATCTATGAAGAAGATTTTTATATGAAAAGAATGGGTCGATGTGTCGGCGAACGAATGGCACAGGCCCATTTAAATCGGTTCGAAAAGGGGAGTCCCGAATGCACCGCACGAGAGTCCTGGCAGTAAGTATCTTTATAAATACAATTTATTTGGTTCTTGTACTAGCACCAGTGCCTGTGGATTTTGCCCATGGCCTGGATTCTAATAGTAACTCCTGTCTCAAAAATATGGATCAGACGTATCAGAAAGTTCGGGCGCTGAATCGCGCTTATCATTGCCAAACCGCCAGTGATATCAAGGAGTGTGAGGCAATGATGGGCCTTGGACCAACAGCGATGGTGTTAGCCGCAGGCGAAGTGGGTAAAAAGTATGGATTGAGAGCTCTTGGCAGTCGTCGAACTCGCACCTTCACCCCCTGTGACTCAAGGAAAAAGCGCACCTCCATCGATCGATTGCAAATCTTCTTCGGCGAGACCGCATGGGCGGATGATGATTTAGACGTCGAGGCTTGTTTTCCTTCCGACGATTTAAAAAAACAGCATTTGAACATCGCGACCAATCAATATCGTGAAGAATTATTAGAACAGATCAAAAAACAAGAAGAATACCTTGAAGCGGCCAAAGCCAAGTTGTCACCTGAGGGTTATGAGGCTAAAAAGACTGTGGATGCCCACCTGCAAGATCTACACGCACGAACTTTCGAATCCCAACAGGCCCTTGATCAAGCCAATGAAAGCTTTCGGACTAGTGAAGGACGATTGGTGACGTGGTTTCACCAAAAATTTGACCATTCCTATGGTCAAAGCCGCATGAACGAACTTCTAAAGGATGGAATTCAATTTGATTTAATGCTTTGGCAAGACAACTTAAAGAGACAATTCGGAGGTGATAAAGACTCCCTTGAGGCCTACAATAAACTTCGTGATGAATTTCTCGCGGCAAAAGACCAATTGGTGTCCGCTCAACAACGTTTTGATGAAGTCGCAAATCGCGCTCCCGCTATTAGAGCCCGTGAAAAATTAGGTGAGGCTCAAAAACAATTTGGCCAAATTGAAGAACAAAGTGCTGCGGCGAAAGAGTTGGCTACTGTGAGTGAGAGCGAAAAACACTTAGCCCTGAGTCGAATGACTGAAAATCTTGATTCAATGAAAGCACGACTGAGTGCCCTCGACAAATTACAGGAGGGCTTTCCAGGCACCCTGAAAAATTCGAGTGATCTCAAGCATTACGCCAAAACACTAGAAATGATAACTGAGGGGCACGATTTATTGGTTGGCGATAGGAATCTTCGAGTGACCGTTTCGGGAATTGCCAAGGATGTGGCCGGTCATGAAGTAACGAAGCCATCCTTTGTTCTTTCGCATCGAATGACCGCAGCAAAAGGGGCGATTGCAAAGGTTCGTCCCGGGAACCCAGTAATGAGTGCAATTAAGTTTGCAGGGGCCGTTGCTGCGACTTCGTTTGTTACATCGGCGGCATCGGCGAATGATTCGATTCGTGAAAACGTCGCTATGGCTTCAGAGCTCGGTGATAAAATGGATATCAATACACAAGTGCTAACCAAGGTTTATGATGCAGCTAAATGGTTGACCAATAAACATTGTGAGTCCGACGGTATCTTCAAGGCTGATCCTGACCAAGACTGCAAGGTCGACTATTCGATTAACCCTAACAATGCCCGAATTTTCGAATACTCGAGAGAAGATCTCAAGAATCTCATCCAATCGAACCCAGAATCGTGGTGCCCATTCATTCAGTCCAATTGGTCAGAAATGCTGGGAGCTCGCAAAGCCACATGCAATAAAAATCAAATGCGTCTCACTCTAGGGAATGGGGTGCAGATTCTGCGAGAGTTCAACAGCCCCGACAAAGTAATCATTAAAAATGCGCCCGGGTTTACTAAGCCCATCGCTGTCAAACTCTCATCGCGGGGAACAGAAGAAACTTTAATATGCCCCATTACCGGTGGAATGGATGCCAGTCAAAACCCCACAGCGGTATTGGCTTTTGATCAGGCAGAACTGTCAGACCATGAAAGTTGCCGTGATAGCTTGGCTCAATACCAACATTACCGAGCCATCCTGATCGAAGCGACATCTTGCTATAAAGGAACGGGTTTAAAACCCTCGGTTACTGAGTGTAGTAGTTACGGCAGTTGTTCAGGAACGAGTCCTGCAGAGCAGGAGTCTAATTCGATTGATCAGGGGACTTCTTAGAGTCTGTTCGGAGTTAGCGAAAACAGATTGTCTTGTTACTTTTTTGCCTGGTGTCGTTGCAATTTTTCTCCTTAGCTGCGGGCTAAGGCTCAAAATTGCGCCTCAACAGCTCAAAAAATTAACTTCGCCACTCTATTTCCGGTAACTCCGAACAGACTCTACTTAGTATGAAA
>JBILOD010000253.1:0-5981 GCA_044374645.1 Pseudobdellovibrionaceae bacterium
TGACCCATGGCCAACAATGCATTTTCAGTTGCCTCGCTGGCAAGCTCATCGCGGTTATTGGGTGGATGGAATTCAGGAGAACACCCTGGCGGCGTTTCGGGAGGCCGCCCGACGTGGCTGTGCGATGGCCGAGCTGGACGTTCAGTTGAGTCAAGATGGCGTTCCTATAGTGTTTCATGATGATGATTTAGTTCGCCTCGCGAAGCGCAAGGAAAAAGTCTCTGAACTCACTGCCGTTCAATTGAAAGATTGGGCTAACGCTCCCAGCCTGGAAGAGGTGCTGACCGACAAACAGTCTGTTCCTTATTTCAATGTGGAAATTAAGAGTCGTTCCGCAAGGGATCAACGAGTGGCCCTGGCAACTGCAGAGGTTGTAAAAAAGGTGAACGCGCAATCGCGAATAATTTTTTCGAGCTTCAACCCACTTACTTTGCGAACTCTGTGGAAGGAATTACCGGAAGTTCCAAGGGCATTATTGGCCACTGATGATGATTCCGATCCGGATAGTGCCATATACTTGCGAAGGCTGTGGCTGGGTGGGTATGCCCACGCCAACATGCTGAATTTGGATAAAAGAATGATTACACCGGCCCTTATGAAACGTTTGGATGAGCGTAAGGTTCCAGTGGCAGCTTGGACGGTCAATGATAATGAGGCCGCGGAGCTGCTAATGAATAAAGGGGTCGTGAGTATTATCAGCGATCGTCCCTCGGTTTCATAAAAACAGGCGTCTAAATTCTTCGGGCAAGGGCGCCAAGAGCGAATAGGACCTGCCGTTATAAATGAACTTAAGTTGTTCTGCGTGTAAAAGCATCCGTTCAAAATGGTAAAGAGAAAAGATTTTTAGATTATAAGCTCTTTCGTTATACCGGGGGTCACCAACGATTGGGTGCTTGGCAATGGCGGCGTGCTTGCGAATTTGGTGCTGACGACCTGTAAGTATTGTAGCTTTGATGTCTGAAAAATACTGATTGGTTGAAACCACTTCTACTTGTGTCTCGGCAGCGACCCGGTAGCCCGACTTACCTTGGGGAAGTTGTCGTCCCTCAGCCTTATCGCTGATCGGCCAAGTCCATTTCAATGGAATCACTTTTTGAGATTTCTGAACGTTGCCACGTAAAATGGCTCGATAAGATTTTTGCGATGCTTCACTTCCTAGTGTGGTCATCAGTGTCGCCGCAACCGCACTGCTCTTCGCGAGCATCAAAATGCCGCTGGTTTCCTTATCCAAGCGGTGGGCTAGATGTAACTTTGGTCCCAAAATCTCCAGGACGCTTGATTGGGTTGGGCCTTCATTATGGACGCTCAGGCCTGCGGGTTTATTGATGATGAGGAAATCAGATGTTTCTAATAGAATTTCAAGATTTGAACTCATTTTGAGCTCTCAGCTTTGACCTGCTTCCAGAGAGCTTCTTTTTCCTCTAAACTGAGGTTTTCAAAAGCTACATGTTTCAATCGGCAAATCTCCAACATGGCAAAATAGCGGCGTTCGAATTTTCGGTTGGCGAAGCGCAGGCAACTTTCGGGTTCATGGCCTAAATGGCGAACATACTGCGCCACCGCAAAAAGAAGATCTCCGAGTTCTTCAGCAATTTTTTCTTCGTGCTTGCTAGCAATCGCCTCATCGACTTCATAGAGTTCTTCAACAACCTTAGCTTTGACCTCGTCGGCATTATTCCAATCAAAACCGGTCTTCTGGGTCTTCTTTCCAATTTTAAAAGCTCGTTGCAATGATGGAAGTGCCGATGGGATGTCAAAATGCTCAGAAGTTTTCTTGTGCATTTTCTCCTTGTTTTTAATTTGCTCCCAATTTGTAAGCACTTCCTGACTTGTCGTGGCGACTTCATCTCCAAAGACATGGGGGTGGCGCCGGATCATTTTAGTATTGAGTTCAGTGAGGACATCTTCAATTGTGAAAGCTTTACGCTCTTGGGCTAATTGAGAATGTAGGATCACTTGAAATAAAACATCCCCAAGTTCTTCCTTCATAGACGGATCATCTTGGCACTCGACGGTCTCGACAAACTCGAAAACCTCTTCAATGGCGAAGGGAGTCAGACTTTGGTGGGTCTGTTCCTTATCCCATGGGCAGCCATTAGGGCCTCGAAGGGCTGCTACGATATCGATCAGTGCCGAAAAAGACTTTAGATCAGTCGGGGTAGGGTTCATCGACTCTCCTTTGGGTGGTCTTGTCATGAAGACGTTTTCTTCTCACAAGAGTGTGTTATGATCGAAATGTGTTAAAACGTCAAAATCCGAATTTTCAAGGTGATCAACCTCATATGCGCCACAAATATGAGGATTATACACATCCCATCGTGGATTGGGTGAATCGCTTAGGTTTAGAAAAGACCTGGTGGGGTCGCCTATTACTGCGAGCAGAAGCTCAATTACATATTCGCCGGTTATTTGTGTTGATGGCTTTTTCTTTTTTGATCGCCTGGATGGTCAGCTTTGAGTTACCAATCCCCATTAGCTATGATGTGGGTGAGATTGCCACAACCTCCTTGAGTTCACCAGTGAGTTTTCAAATGGTGGATGAAGTTAGTACCGAAGAACAGCGGCGGGATGCTGCCGAGCGGGTGCTCCCTGTGTTTGAATTTGACGTGACTGTTTTTGACCAAGTGAGCAGCCGGATCTTGCATACATTTCGGGTTTTACGTACTGATTTACGCAATAAAAAAGGGGCAGCAGAGCCTTCAGTCACCTGGGTTAAGCGCAAGATTGATGCGGATCTTGGTATCGATTGTCCAGACTATTTGGTCGCGTGGTTGATGCGTCGGGATTTTAATATTTTTCTCGAAAGTCAGATCATCACCATTCTTGATCAGTGGTTCTCTGAAAAAATTGTTGCCAAAGAGGATAGTGATTTGGTGACTCGATTTTCGACAGTCTCATTACGCTCTAAGCAACGCCCTGAACGAGAGTTCATCATTGATCGCAATGAGTTTATGGTATTGAGCGAGCACGATATGTTCCGTATGAAAGATATTCGCGGGCTTGAACGTTTGAGTGCTGAGGAACGCGACAATTTGTACTCCTTTGCTCATTTGCTACTGACCCCGAATGTCTTTTTGAATGAAGCGGATAGCGTAGCGAGGCGACGGGCGGCTCAAGATCTCGTACCACCAGTAATAATAAGTGTTCGCAAAAATCAACCGATTATCACCGAGGGAAATCGCATCACCCCTAAGGATCTCGCAATCCTTCACCAAATCCAAGGCCTACAAAGTGAAAACAGCCCCATACTGAAGTCATTTTTTGTGAGTTTGATTTTGGTCACCTTGATGTTAGCAGCGAGGTCCTTTTTTCGACACTATTCCCAGCAGCGCTTTAAGATTTCTGGTAAAGATTTTTTTGTGATGGCCCTGATCTTATTTGGTGAGGTATTATTTACTAAAACATTTTTATTCGTCACAGAAGGTTCAATCTTAAATCGCTATAGCGGGCATTTGCCTTCCGAAGTATTTTTGGCATTGGCCCCATTGGCCTCTGGTCCGATACTTGTGGCACTTTTGTTAACATCAGGAGAGGTGGTTTTCTTTTTCAGCCTTTTTCTTGGGGTGATTGTTGGAATGATGGTGGGGCAGAGCTATTTTTGGGCGCTCTGTGTTTGGGTGGCTGGGATAGCTGCCGCTCGTGGTGTTTTGAACTGTAAGACTCGCAACAATATTTATTTTGCCGGAATACGTGCGGGTATCGTGAATGCTTTTGTCATTGGATGTTGGCAGATTGTACAGAATTACCAGTCGCCCAATGTGTTCCGAGATTTTTTGATTTTAATGGGTGCGGGTTTTTGCTCCGGCATTCTTTCAGCGATGCTGGGGATGATTTTTGTTCCCATTTTAGAGTCGCTTTTTAATTATACAACTGACGTTCGGTTGTTAGAGTTGAGCAATCTCAATCATCCTTTGCTCAAAGAAATGTTGGTGAAATCGCCAGGTACCTATCACCATTCGATGATGGTGGGTTCGATGGTGGAAGCGGCGGCCGAGGAGATCGGTGCGAATTCCTTACTTGGGAAGGTGATCTGTTATTATCATGATATTGGAAAAATGAACCATTCGAATTACTTCATTGAAAATCAACGTCCAGGTCATAATCCCCATGATCAAATCTCGCCCTATATGAGTAAGACCCTTCTTATTGCTCACGTTAAAGATGGAGTTGAAATGGGTATGAAGTATAAATTGGGTCAACCGATCATTGATGGGATTTTACAGCACCATGGTACAACCCTGATAAATTTCTTTTATAACAAGGCGATTGATTTGGCCGAAGAGGGCCAAGAAGTTCCAGAGGAAGAATTTCGGTATCCTGGCCCGAAGCCACAGTTTCGTGAAGCAGCGCTATGTATGCTGGCAGATAGTATCGAAGCGGCAGCAAGGTCACTCGATGAACCAACTCCTTCACGTCTCCAAAATATTGTTCGGAACATCATCCAAAAGAAGTTTCTGGATGGTCAACTTGATGAGTGTAATCTCACACTGAAAGATTTAACAAAAGTTGAAAATGCCTTCGTGAGGATTTTACTTGGAATCTACCACCAACGTATTGACTACCCAAGAGAGAGTATTTCACAGCATGCATTGGGTATCGGAGCAAAGTCAACAAAGGTAACAGAAAAGAATAGATCTTAGAGGTCAAACGATTTAGTCTCGATTTTGATTCTGACCGCGAAAATAACTACAAGAAAATTAAAATTATTTATTAAGAAAATAAGTTCGTCCCTTGGGGGGAGGAATCTCAATAGGCTTATTAGGCTTTGAGAATCGCCCCATTGGTATATGCATTTCGATGCCAATCGCCACCCGATGATCACTGTTGAAATTCGATTCGAGTGCAATAAATCCATCAAAAATAAAAAAACCGATTCCCGCCTGAAGATGCGTCAATACGCTCTTGTCCTCAAGTTGCCGAATTCCAAACTGTGCGGCGAGGGTTCCCATAGCTGCCACCCAACCTCCAATTCCATAAAACATTTCCCTTTTCTTAAAGTTCAAAATTCCGATCTGAGGCCCTAGATTGCCAAATGCCGCACTGGTAAAATCGCCTGGAAAAAGGGTGTATTGAGCCGAGAAAAAATCATGAGTCCTTAACCCAAGGGTAAGCGTTCCTAGAGAATATTCATCGGCGCGCGAATAATGAATTGGGATGAATACGAACAGAACTAGCAGAATAGCGAACCAGCGGAAGACTAAATATTTGTTGTGGGTATTTAACATAGTTTATTATTATGCAATAATGGTAAATTCCGACAACAAAAAGCTGAAAGGCCCAAAAGATGTTTCGCTTTTTTTTAACACTTGGCATCTCATTGTTTTTAGGTTCTCCTAGCCACGGGCAAAATACCTACAGGAAACAGCCGCCACATGCGACACCTAAAATCGGAAATGCACCCATGCCTTTCAAAGCTGAAAGCGACTTTCAGTACTGCAGCAGGGACGCTTGGAAGGCTGAAAAATTAGTTTTAGGTGGTAGTTCCCATTACATTCCCAGTGACCTTATTTTTAATAACAAAAGAGTGCTGTTTGACAATGGAGGCGGCTGCCATTTTCAGGTGGCCAAAATTCGGATTCTTAATCTGCGTACGAATAAGGAGTCTTTCGACGACGCCTATGTTTTTAGTGGCGGTTGTTTGGATATCTACCGCCATTTCGATTTGATTTCTATTGCTTCCGATGGTTCTTACGCTCTTTTTCATTTTAACAATGAATGGGAGAGTGCCATTTTGAAAATGAAAAATATTGGAATTACCCCACGCACTCCAGTTGATTTAGATAAAACGAATGTTTTGGCGGCGATTCCTTATCCGATTATTAGTATTTCTAATTGCCAAAATATATCCAGTCTATCTGAGCACAACCAGATTCTGTGCCAAACGGAATTCATTAAAAAGGAAGGGGCTGAGTATTACCATTGGCTTGGACTTTTGCGCCTCCGTGATGGACTTCCAGACTTAAGCTATGGGACAAACTACG
>JBILOD010000254.1:0-5979 GCA_044374645.1 Pseudobdellovibrionaceae bacterium
GTTTGCACTCTATATTCTTGGTAGCCATGTCTTCCAACCAGATTCGCACACATCACTAATGGCGGAATCAAGCCATCTCCCATACAAGTTACGTAGTCGCACCCGTATGATAAACCAGAGATCTGCTCAATTTCACCGTTTTGGTCTAACGGAGTAAATAAAGACTCTTGCTTTGGATTAGCTTCAGAAATCATTGAAAATGCAAAAAGGGTGAGAAAAATAATGGAACTAAGCGACCAATTAGTTACGTTCAGCTTCATATTCTCATTGCGTCCTTTTGAGTTTAGTATCATGTTTAGTTCTCCTGAATTGATGTTCCTATTCTATAGAAATCAGCATTGCAAACCAAGGCTGATAACTTGCCAACTAGCACGCGTTTTGAAATTATGGGAAGGGAGTCTTGGTTAGTTGGTGGGTGACAGGAGGTAAAAATGCCTTCGGTGAGTCCATGCATGAATCCCCGTTGCTTTTCAAAACTCAAACTGAAATTCAGCAGTATTTGACTTGGTGTAATTTACTCTACTAGTGAAACAGCCTTCGGAACAAAATATGCAAATTCAATTAGAATCAATAAACGACTTTTTTTAACTATTATTTCTACCTTTGTGGCACGAACATTCTCCAAGTCTAAAGCCCAATCAAAGCCTGAAAGTGCCTAATTTCATTCGTGTATTTCAAATAGAATCAGCCTGCTAACCTAGACTCACTCGCAAATTTTGAGGCGGTTGTGTAAAAGGATTGAAAGTACATAGCGGGTGTTATCGCCAATTTCAGAGACACCCATTCATAAACCTTAATCGAAGGAAATGCAGATGCTAATAAATAATAAAATAGATAGAGTGAGGTTTTCACTTATCGGTTTCCTGTTGACCGTTCCAGTAATGGTTTTTGCCGGTTCTACGAAAGGACCATCTGGAGCCCATCTCATCTCAAACACTTCAGTGCAGGAGACGCTCAAAAAACGGTGTACTAATCCGGACATCGCTGAAAACATCGAACACTCTTATTGTCGAGGCAAATTGCCGACTGTGGATCGCAACTCCGGACTCAATCCATACTTACATTATGTTTGCCAGATTACCGGAACCCTTCGGGAATCAGACAAGACCTACCGTATGGTTGGGACACGATACATTGTTGTGCCTGGAAAAACTCACTTTCTTCCCTATAGTGAAGAATCGAGCTTGAGCATGCGGAGATCCGTGCTCTTTGGATTATTCTCGTCATCAAGTGTGAAATATCGAACCTATGAGTCTGGTTACCGTGTCTATCAGGAACCAGATCGATATTACTCCGAGCCCTATGAGTACAATGATTACGTCACCTATTGCCAACTCAATGTTGAAGTCAAAGTCTATGGCTATAACCCCTTGAAGCGGGAAAAACTTTCTGATGAATCAAAGTTCGTGACCTACGCAACCTCTGACGATCTCCCTTTAACACTGGTGCCCGCCGCTATGAGCTCTGACGAATCAAGTGAAAATAGTGACCCCTATTCTGACCTGCAGAAATCAATTCAACAAAATGATTGGTCCTATATGGCTAAGTCACCGCAAGAGCAGACACAGATGAGCTGTGGCACAGCAAAAGCAAGTCTTCCAGTGTCGAATGGGCTCAAGAAATTCTTGCAGTGTCGTGTGAGTGAAGACGGATCCACTTTTAAAATAATTGGCCCATGGCCCTATTGATTTATAATGAGGAGAATAAAAATGAAAACAATTAAAAATATCATTAGCGGTAGATATGCTCATATTAAACGAGGTCTCATCACCCTCAGTTTCGCCTTAGCAACGTCACCAACTTTTGGTCTTGATTTAAGACTTGATGAGGAACTCAAAACAAATCCGGTCCCTCTTGGAGGGGTTGAAGCCATGGACTCAGACTACATTGAGGGTAAAGTACGGTGGCAGGGAAAAACAATCTACTATCAGTGTGGCTCGATGTCCTTAGGCATTGAAGCACTTCCTAATCGTCCATGGACCTTAATTGGTGACTATCGAGCTAAATTTGTGAAGTTACTTGATTCTGAAAAAGATTATGAAACTCGGGAGGAACTAGAGAACACCCTTGAATGTCGTTATGCTTTTGCTGGAGTTGAATTCATCAGTGGCGGTTCTCCCTTATTAAAATTTGTCCTAGAAATGTATGATCGAGAATATGACGTTGTTATTGCCAGAAATTTTGCAGCCTATATTGTTCAGCCCAGC
Organism: Pseudobdellovibrionaceae bacterium; assembly: GCA_044374645.1. GTDB lineage: Bacteria > Bdellovibrionota > Bdellovibrionia > Bdellovibrionales > Bdellovibrionaceae > CAUJGP01. The sequence goes on from JBILOD010000254.1 coordinate 2,208, forward strand.
GCACCATTGAATTCCAACTTTTCACCGAACGAATCAGGCACCATGAACCTCATTAATAATCTCAATCGAATTTCGAATGCCAACTCTTCGGTGTCACTCCAACACTACAGACAAGGAAAGGTTTTTCAGGTCGGGGAGAGACGCCCGGTTTTGGTTAAAAATCCTATGAACAGTTCCAAGTTTCCAAATTATAGTATTTCTCAATTTCAATATTCAATGTTCCCAGCCATAAATGTGCATAAGTTGTGGAATGATAGCTGCGATCCAAATAAACCATCGACCTGTAGTCTCAAATATTCCTTCATTTCTATCGATTCAGTACGTCACATCAGAAATAATCAGGGTGGTGCTATATCTTTCGAAGAAGCGGGAACCAACGGCAATATGGATCCCGCCAAATGGGATGATGCTCATGCAATTCTTCCAAAATATGTTTCACAGACGCTCTCACTCTTCAAAACCCATCTCATTCGAATTAATGCAGAGGGAGCCTCGGCCATCCCAGAACTGACGAGAGATCTTCAGCTCAATAGGTCTATGATTCAGACGGAATTTAAAAACCTTGGAATGGCCATTTATAATGGCCATTATCACTTGGGAGATGTGGGCTACTTCTATAACTCCATCAACGCTCTTTTTAGCGAAGTCAATAGAATCATTGAAAAGAACAATGGTCGCGATAATCCAGAAAGTGTCCTTGAAATTATCAATCAAAGCCAAACGCTCAACTAAAAGGTTTACTGATAGCGTTTTCCGAACCTACTTCGGCAATGCTTCGGAACGTTGAGCCTTTATGAAGAAAAACGGACCCATTAAAAACCGATTGGTCCGGTAATTTAAACTGGGCCATCTTAAAAGATGGCCCTTTAGTCACTAAGTACCCTATAGCCAACGAAAGTTTTATCGCCTCTCGCTTAACGCTGGCAGAGTCCGCAAGGATCATCAACACAAATAAAGTTCTTAGATACTCAATCTAAGGCTTCACAAATGAAGCCTTTCACCTCACCAATATACTCCAGAGTTGCGCGTACATTATCTCCATACATATCAACGCAACAGGTTGGTTTTCGGGACCAAACGATAAGTTTTCACCAAATGCCCCTTTCTAGTAGCTGGGGGGGCGGCGAGCAATCGACTGCCAATGTGACGTTTTTGGCCAAATATGGTTTGTTTAATAGCCAAAATACTCGTTATTTCAATATGACAATCTTTTAGATTGGCACAGTCTTCGCAGGATAAAATAGCTTGATTCAATCTGGTAGTTCTTAGTTTCATGGGATGTAGATAGATGAGCTCTGATGCAAATAAGGATATGAGAAGTGAATTCGAGTTCGTTGAGTGGCCCCTATCTCGGCTAAATGAACATAATGACATGTTCAATATTTCCTTCGATAGCTTACCCCGGTTAACCAGACCTTCACAAATCTATTGCCTTGGCCTTGCTTTTTATTTAGCGGGGAGAATCAGCGATCTCGAGTCTCTTGTGGAATATATATCCATAAGTTCAAACATTAAAACGGCCCTAATTCGTAATTCCTCTTTTGAAGATGTTAAAATGTTGCTCAAGGTTCGTTTGTCCATTTTGAAACGGACGGAATGCGAAACTTTGGACGACGATTTCAGCAAGTCATTTGTTAACCCTATTCTTAATGGTGAACTCTATTTTTGTTTGGGCCGCTATAGTGATGCCAAGATGGATAACTCTAAGGCGATTCATTTTTATAATTTGGCTCGAGTGGAATTCGAAAATTGTAACTTTCAGAAAAAAAGTCTGCAGGCCCATGTTAATCACCTAATATGTGAGGAACGACTTGCATTAGACCGATCCAAGGATTCTAAGTTTAGAAGTGGGGGGCCTGTATTCTTTGATGAATATTACCGTTTGTGTTTGCATGCTATTAAGCTTCAAGAGTATCGCGTGGCAGGAACTTTACTCACTGTGATTTCCCAAAAACTAATGGATATTGGAGCACTTAAAACAGCGCTAATTTTTGCAAATCGATCGCTGGGAATCTTTTCCGTTGAAACAGGATCAACCAATCAATTGAAAGCTCTTCTAAATCGGGCTCAGATCCATTACCTCTTGGGAAATCTAAAATATTCCCAAGAAGATATTGCTCTTTGCGAAGCTTCACCATTAGTGGAAATAAAAGTGGCCCTGAGTGTACTTAAAGCAAAGATTGCTTTTTGGCAGTCAGGCCCGATTCAGGAACCAATCCAAGTGGATCAGCTTTCTTGCGGTTGGCAAAGTCGATTTAATTATTTAAATCATCAGTTCTCCAAAATGACTCCTTTGGAGGAGAAAGTTGTTCACGCCTTAATTCGAGGTCCTCGCGTGTCGATGAAACTAATCTCAAAGTTATGGCCGAACGAAGATCAAATCGAATATTCGCGAGATCGTTTTAAAAAGCTGATTTCTCGCCTAAGAATGAAATACAGGAATATGTTTATATTTCGCCACGGTTATTACTATTTAAATATTCATGGAGGCGCCTGGACAGACTTTGCCCAAAATAATCAAGTCTTTCAAAATCAAATTTTCAATGGAGCTGCCACTCGGCCTCTAAATTGTCAGACAGGGCACTTCACAGATTTGGAATATAAGTTTTTAAAACTAATCTCCAGCGAGTCCCTTCATAAAATTGATATCCTCAGACACATTTATCCCGATGAGTCTATCTCCTTTTCGGTAAAGGAAAACAGATTCAAACAGCTGCTATTTAAGCTCAAAATTAAGATTCCTGGAAAAATCTGGCAGCGGGAAGGAGTCATTCGATTGGAAGGGTTTGATTTTGAAACCCTTAAAGTAGAATACGTAGATCACGGAAATGGTCAGTGTCAGAAATTGGAAGGAAAATACTAATATGAATTGGAGCTTGAGGAGCATTGCCAAATCAGTAACGGTCTTCATGAATTCCCAATTCGTAGCCATCATAATTGCGCAGGCAATGTACATTTTTTCGTTGGCCGGTCACGCTATGCCGCTCGTCAAGGTGTCATCAACTTATGTTGACCAAGTGACCCATGAGAATGTGACCCTGAGTGGATATGGTGTACTTATCGAAGCTCCATCGTACGGCGATCTCACAAAAACCCGTTTCTGGGTTCTGACTGTTTCCCATCTTTCTCAAGGTGATGTTCCTAATTCGCTGAAGATCCGTCAAGTTGAGACAAGCAGTGATCAAACCTCCGTGTTGCAACCTCTGTCGAATCGATATAAGGATATTGCAAATGACCTCGAGTTAATTGAAGTGAGCAAGCCGTTATGGCCAACTCCAAATTTTAAAATTTTTCTAACACCTGACAGTTTAGACCTATGTCAACTTTCCCCTCGTAATCCCTTTGAACCGAATGTGACCTTTTCAATGGTTGATACATCGAAGGTTGAGCTTCCTTTGACATCGGCGTCGAAATTCAGTGATGGAAAGAGCGAAGCGGTTATGGATTCTCTTGGTCTTTTCTCTCTTAGGACTGGGTTTTCGAATAAGTTTGTCGAGGGTATCCTTATAAGTGCTCCAAGATTGAACTCGAACCTGGTGACAGGAGATTTAATTGTTTCCAATTTTGCACAAAAGGGAATGAGTGGGCTTCCTCTTTTTGTTCGAAGGAATTTTCCTGAGCCACGAATCTGTCTTCAGGGACTTGTTAGGGCAGTTCATCGAATTTTTCAGAAAACCTTTTTGATTGGTCCTTCAAATCTGTATTCATTTGTAGACAAGGGGCTCAAAGAACAAGATAATTCCAAACGTCTGTATCCAAAATGGATTATGAA
>JBILOD010000256.1:0-5954 GCA_044374645.1 Pseudobdellovibrionaceae bacterium
GCTTTTCTATAGATGCTTTAGCCCATTCGTTGCCTCCTGAACTACTCCATAGTGCTTCCGGTCGGAGTATCAGTTAACCGGCTGGGACTCTCACCCAGTGATTCAGTGTGCCTTCTCAGAGCGCACACAACGGGTTTGTCGAAAGAGCCATAAAGTATTTTGCCATCGGTCGGAATAATTGGCTCTTTTCAGATAGTGAGCCCGGAGCCTCTGCGAGCAGTCTTTTTTATAGCCTCATCGTCACCGCTAAGCTCAACGAAGCGAACCCCTACCACGTACTTGAAATGATCCTCACTGAAATGCCCAAAGCTAAAACTTTACAAGATGTCGAGCGACTCGTTGATCTGTTATTGAATAAAAACATTTAAATCACTTTAGGTGATAATGAAGCGCTCACTGATTATTTTGAAATCAACTCCCAAACCGAGGGGTGAAATGGAAGCCAATTATCAGTTTTGAAGCAACAATGAGATCAGTGTTTTTTCAAGTCGAGTTGAGACTTTATTTTTATTTTGGGCCAGTAAAATTTGGCTCTGTAACTCTTTTTTGACCCCATGAACAATATAAATCTGTTTCTTATATTGCTCAACAAGGTGACGGGGAAGTACACCTAGGCCCCAATCTTTCAAAATGGCGCTCAATACCGCATAAGGATGATCAACAGCAAAGGTCCATTTCAAATCTGGAACTCTTCCATAATGGTGAATATACCATTTATGAACCCCTTCTTTACCCTTGTGATATGGAATATGCGGGAGTGTCTTCAGAGTCTTAAGAGAATGACTCTGGAATAAATTTGCTTTTCTGAACTGATGGGTACAACACATAACCAGTTCTTCTGATTGACATACGGTGGTAGCAATTTCTTTGTAAGTTTTTATATGCTGACCATTGTCGACGAAACCAAAGTCAACTTTACAGTCAATTAAATCATCGAGGATGCGTTGAGTATCAAGCAAAGATAAAACAACGCGAATACTATCATTGCTTTCTCTGAATTTTTGGATTTTATCGATAAGAGTTGTCGAACCAAATATCGGTGGAGCTGCAATTCGAACCTCTGCCACTATCTCGTCACTGCTTTCAAGTACCTCCACTAGATCCGAAAAAAATGGATTGGCGAGTTTTGAAATTTCAATTGCTAAAACGGTAGGCTTAACGCCCTTACCTACCCGAACAAAAAGCGGTTTCCCCAGAGAACGTTCGAGACTACGAATATTCTGACTGACAGCAGATGACGTAATACCCATGACCTTAGAAGCACCGATAAGAGTTTCAGATTTCACCAAGGCATTGATCAAACGAATTTTAAACAGATCGAGATTATTAAGCATTTCTACAGATTAGTCAAAGATAGATAAGATTGTCTATCTTTAATAAATTGTTAAATTGAACTCAAATAACTTATGAAGGAGAAGTGAACCATGGGAAATTTAATTCTAGTTTTGAGTCTATTCATTGTATTTCGTGCTCCGGCAGCTCAGTACTGCTATGATAACAGCCAATGTCCTGCTTATCAAACTTGTAGCGGTGGTAGCAGTTGGGGCAGCTCCCCAGGTAAATGTTCAATCAGTAATGGCGATGAAGACAAGTCATCAAAAAACAAAAACCTGATTATCAATTTCTATAATTTAGCTATTAATAATCACAAACCAGCCGAAGCTGCCGCTCGGTACATCGGCGATCAATATATTCAACACAACCCTTTGATTGGAGATGGAAAAGAAGCTTTCATCGATTTTTTTGAGGATCGCTTCAAGAAATACCCAAACTTTCACGGAGAAATCAAACGTATCATGAGTGATGGAAATCTTGTCATACTTCATGTTCACTCAAAGCCAGAACCTACAAGTCGTGGCCGAGCCATTGTTGACATTTTTAGAATTGATAATGATAAAATTGTCGAACATTGGGATGTCATTCAAGAAATTCCGGAAACTTCAGCCAATAATAATGGTATGTTTTGAAGACAATTTGAAATGAAAAACACTCCTCTTTCTAGCATGCAGCTATAGGAGCAATGACGATCATTTGAAAATGCGCGCTTAATTTCATAAACATTTTCAAATCAAGCGCGCATCTTCAATAAGACCGATTGCGGGAACTGCTGCTACGCCCACATTGTGGGTAAAGTTCATAAAAGAATCCGAAAAGCAAAAGCCACGCCAAGAACCCAAGTTAAGAATCTGACTACTGTCATTAGCCCCCCCCTAAAGCACTCTTCTGAGATCACTGTTTTCGCAATCCTTGGTTGCCTGACTTCATTTTTTTCAACTTCATCTAAAATAGACTTTTTTACTTCTTTTTTAAAAAATCTGTTTATTTGAATCATTTAAATCGATCTTAGTGTCACTCCATCGCGCCAGAGGCGTTTTAATTGTATCTGGTAGGTCGTTTACTAATACATCGTTTCCACCAAATAAATCACTTATGCCACTTTTTGCACATTCACTTATCTAATTCACATCCAATTTCCTTTTTTCAGGTCAGCTCCGATTGGCAGCTCTCGTATGATTTGATTCCCTTCAAATTGAGTTGCCCTATAGGAAATTAAAAGAACTATTTTTGGTTCGAATGGACTCTGAAAAAAGCCCTTCACTTCAAAGGCCGAATCAGGCGTAGGTACATATTCAATTGACTTGATGAGCTTCTTTCCTCTTTTCACAGACGCCAGCATAATTTCGCATATCAAAGTTTTTTCAGATTTTGTGAGCGACTCTTAGTCGCGTTTACAACCGGATCCGAGAACTACATCTAGGCTGTCATCCTGGTCTTTTATTGGAAACTTATGAAGCACTAAGCTATTCTTCTCGACTTTAATTTTCTTCAACTCATCTGACGAAACGTCTCTAATTTCATCATTTTTAATATTGATGACCTCTATACGATCTCTCGTTCAATCAAAATCACCCGATTCGTCTTTGAATTTGCAATTGCCATTTTTGCACCCACAGGCAAGGTCCATGCTATGAAAAATCATTAATGAGTCCTTAGCAAAACCAATAGGCTTGATTTGCCTTCGTACTAAGTCTTTAGCAAAAACAACTTGAGCGACCATCAGGAAACAGGGGAGATATTTCAAAATCCGAATGATCTTGCAGATGACCTCGATCTTGCTCACCTTAACACCTCCTTGCTTTCATCACATCTCAACTTAAAGTCTCCTGTCAGATAGAAACCAGACTTGAACCTTATGTGCCTAAACAAATTTAAAGCACAATTCATTCGAAAAACAAGTCGTTCAGCATACTCACTTTTTGAAAATGCAATCTGAATCTAAAAAAGTAAAAATCTTAACTTAAGATTTATAATTAATATTTAAAAAAGGGAACTAAAAGGGCCGGCAGATACTGTTTGGCCCTTTTTATACTTTCAATGATTAATGCCTATTAGTCGCACTCCACATTTCCATACCTATTCTTTGTACAAGAATTACCGCAAGTGACCTCTCCATACTGATCTTTCAGGCAAACTGCACCGCACTTAACATCCCCATATTTATCTTTCAAACATTCGCTTGAACATGACGTGGCCGAACAAATAACATCGCCGTAGCGATCCTTTAAACATGAGCCTCCACATTTTGTATCTCCATACCTGTCTTTTAGGCAATCATTGGAAAATGCAAAATTGCAAATTGCCAAAACTATAAACGCAATTATCGTCCTCGATTTCCACATATATCCCCCGTTTAAATTGATTCTACCGAATGTTCAAAAATGAATCTATTCAATTTCTGTACCAGATTTTGCTAGGTCAAACTGACACCACAGCAAGAACTGTATTTACCACCTCACTTCCCCTTTTTGAGGCATTGGTTTACTCGGCGTTTTCTGATCCATCGGTCATTGCCTGGCGAACGAGCACCTACTTAAATAATTCTAACTCCGTACCCAAAGCAGCTGCTGCCGCACGTGTGCAAGGGTGAAGCTCTGCCCTCCGGGTATGCGACACTTTTCAAAGTGGCAATACCGAAACTGGGTTGCTCCATCTCGATGGGGTTCAACAAACAATCGCATAGTCATATCGCTTTGGAGTGATTCAAATCCAGCAAAGGCGGTTACCTGTGACGTCCCACGACCTTGATCCCGATTTTAGGGGTGGTATTCCCATGTAAGTGATCCCACCCCGGTGAGTTCATTCCCATTTAGATGATCCCAGTCTAGGAATGGTCATTCCCACATATCCGATCCCACCTGGATCCCGCTACGCTGAATCTTTGACGACGGTCAAGGAGGACAGCGTGAGGGCAGCAACCAGGAGACGATTGATGGATCGAAAAATAATAGAACTTCTTTTGTTGGGCACAAGCCAAAACGAGATCATGGAGCAATTGCGAGTCGGCAAGCGCCGGGTTCGGCGGCTACGCGAGGCTGCGAAAGACGCGGGTTATCTTGGTGGCAATGTTCCTCTACCTAAATATCCTGAGGCATTGTTCCCCGATCCAGAGGACGGTCGAACACTTCGAGTCAGTGACAACGATGTAAAACTTGATCCGCATTTAGAGTGGATGAAAGAGCGTCTCAATAGTGGCTGGTATCCCATCACGGTGTGGGAAGAACTTCCGGTTAAAGTATCTCGCTCAAGTTTTTATAGATTTTTAGAACGCCATAAGCTGGCTCGTCTTGGTGAAAACTTTCGCCACGTGCCTGAGATTATCCATCAGCCAGGAGAAGCGTTACTTCTCGATTGGGGCAAACTTTTGGATGTTGAAGAAAATGGCCGACGTCGAACGCTTTGGGCCTTTGTTGGTGTGCTTGGTTTTTCAAGGTATATGATGGTACGTCTGGTGTGGTCCAACGATGTTGCGACGACAGTGACAGCGATTGAGAGTATGTTAGCGGAACTCGGCGGGGTCCCGCGGAGACTCACCAGTGATAATCCAAAATGTTTTGCACTAGAGGCAAGTAAGTTTGAGCCGATATTAAATCCAGTTTTAGAGCGTATGGCCTCTCATTACGGATTTATCTTGGAGTGCTTGCCACCCGGCGATCCGGAGAAAAAAGGTAAAGTTGAGCGCCCAATGCCCTACGTGCGCAGACTTTTTCAAGCGCATGGGAACGAATGGCTTGGGCTCGAAGAAGCCCAAGAGTATTTGAATAAGAAGGTGGCCCTTGCTAATGAGCGCAAGCACGGCAGCACTCGTCTTCGTCCTTATGATGAACTGATCAATAAGGAGTTAACGGTTTTGAAGTCATTACCAGTTCTTGCCTACGAATCAGAGGAGTTCGCGCAATCAACTGTACGTCAAGATGGTTTTATTCGGTTCAAGAATAAACATTACTCCGTCGATGAACAATTACGAGGCGAGGATGTGTCGGTGGTAGCTAATGCGACCAGAGTCAATATTTTCCATCGCGGCAAGCTTTGCGAGACGCACGAAAGAATCACAGATCCTTATCAAACAAAATCTATTAAGCCTCATCATCAAAAATCGTGGGAAAAAACGTTGGCCGATCACGGCCACTATTTGCACCGAGCCAGGGCGCTTGGCCCCGACGTGGAGCGAATGGTTCAGCAGATCCTACTTCAAGGCGAAGGTTATGTGGATACCCGAAAAGTCTGGGGCATTTTGAGTTTAGATAAGAGTTATTTACCGGACATTATCAATGAGGCTTGTCGTGACGCTCTCGCTATTGGCCAGCTTGGTTATCGAGTCGTGATGAGCTTATTGAGATTAAAACCGCAAAAGAAAGGGGGAGCAATCGAGGGAGTAGAATCTACACCCATTACGGTGAAATCGGAATCAAATATTTTTGTTCGTGATATGAGCGAGTACACGGAGCAGTTAAAGTTGCTCCATTAAAAATGAGAGGAAAGATATGTCATTAGAAGTTGTGAAAGAGCAAATGCGAAAGCTACTGTTGCCGACCGCAGCTGGCGAGCTAGAAGAGGTTTTATCAAGGCAAAAAAAGGCCGTTTCGGTGAGCTGGCTATCTGAACTGTTAGAAAAA
>JBILOD010000447.1:0-3775 GCA_044374645.1 Pseudobdellovibrionaceae bacterium
CGATGCCACTTCACTATTTTTAAGGGCATCCACAAATTTTGACCAATTAAAATCCTGGATCATTGTGGGATGACGATTTTCGTAGGTGTGCCATAGAAAAATCCCCATCAAGAAAAGAAAGAACCACAATGCTAAGGTTTTTTGGCTGTTCCGCATTCAATTTCCTTTCAACTAGAACTAAAATCCAAGAGCCTGATTTCAACATTCTTAGTTTATCTGAAACTAACCTTATAGATACAATGAAAGGTCACCACAAATAAAAAAACTCGCCGAAAGGGTGAGTCAGAGAGTTCAGGCCCTCTGTTTTGCTTGAACCTGCTTTGCGTCAACGACCCAATATACAGATCCGACAGTAAAGGTGTGCACTTTTTGAGAATTGTCCAGCCGCTTTCGAATTTCCTCGATTTGCCCTTGTGAATAATCCTTAACTCCTAGTTCTAAAAACATCTGAGCCACCCAGTGACATTGTTGGCTCCGACTCAATGCCAAATAATCTACTCGGCTAAAGCCTAACCCTCCATCTCTACATGGAACGAAGGACACTTCGTCATTCTTTTCAAGGGCTTCCACGAGCAATTGTAGAGAGCGGCCAAGGCTTTCCACCATTCCGGTCTGACGTGCTTCAATGAATGGCAATAAACTTTTACGCACCCAATTACGAGTGGGATCTTCAGAGGCATTGCTGGGATCATCGGTAAATTTCAACTGGTTTTCATTAGCGTATTCAAACAATTCCTGTTTATTCACTCTTAGAAAGGGCCGCCACCGATCACCATCAATCTCACGAAGAGCTTCCAATCCTGAAGGGCCAGTGCCACGCAAGAGTCGCAATAGTCTAGTTTCTATGACATCATCGGCATGATGAGCTGTCTGAATAAAGTCACACTGCAATTCTTGTTTGAGCCTAGTTAACTCTTGGTATCGAAATCGACGAAGATCGGCCTCTGAGACTAACTCCACCGAGCTGGGTCCCCCCACGACGAAGCGCACCCCTAATTGCTCGCAAAAGTCTCGGCATTGCTTCTGCGCCTGGGTTCGCCACTCTTGATTCGCTCCTACGCCATGATGGATATAGGCTGCACACAATTCAAATTGACCTGCTTTTGAAAGCCGATCAAAGACCGTCAACATTACAACCGAATCCACGCCACCACTCAGCGCCACAAGGATACGCTGAAATTTGGGCCAACGTTCACGGTCTTTCCAAATCTTGTGATCTAATGCTGACCAGATTGCCTTAGGAACCATCATCCCTGTTAAACTTTCCGAAAAATTAATAGAGCCGATTAAATAGAGTGAACTAAATGGAGTCTTTGCTAAATCCCATGGTCTTGAGATTAATAAACTCCATTACGCCTTGGGGACCCAGCTCCCGCCCCCATCCTGACTCCTTAATACCACCAAAAGGCACTCTAGGATCACTTTGAATTGTTTCATTGAACACAATCATACCCACGTCAAGATCCTCTACTGCTGCTGGCCAAGCCAAATCAGGCCGCGCCGTAAAGATCGCAGCACCAAGTCCATATTGGGATTGATTGGCTAATTGAATGGCCTGCTCATAGGAGGCCACGGGCATAAGTGGCATCACTGGACCAAAGGTTTCTTCTGCAAAAAGCGGCATTTCAGTGGATAGATTTTCTACCAGCGTAGGAGCCATAAAAAAACCTTTGGCTAAGAGGGCTTCCATCGTGGGAGCACCCACATCGACCAGTTGCGCACCTTTTTCCACACTGAGAGCCAGTTGACTTAATACTGCCGCACGCAAGCGCTCCTCGGCGAGAGGACCAATATCTGTCGTAGCTAAAGTTGGATCTCCCACCTTTAACTTTTTGATGTGCTCGATCACTTTAGATTTAAATTCGGAGTAAACTGACTGATGAATCAAAAACCTTTTGGCCGCCACACAGCTCTGACCTGAATTTAGAAATCGAGCCTTAACGCACAATTCTGCCGCCAAACTAAGATCCGCATCCGCCAAAATAATATAGGGATCACTGCCGCCGAGTTCTAAGACTGTTTTTTTCAAATGCAAACCAGCCAACGAAGCAAGATGTCGTCCTACCCTCGAACTGCCAGTGAAACTCACAGCCTTAACCCGAGCATCGGCAATCACAGAATCCGTCCCCGTATTGGTCATTGGGATTTGCAGCAAAGGCGCTGAAGAAAAGGCTTCGTGTACCAACTCTTGAATGCGACGAGCACAGCCTTGAACCGAAGGCGCATGCTTCAGTAAAACCACATTTCCTGCTAACCATGCTGGCACTGCACAACGAATCACCTGCCAAAATGGAAAATTCCACGGCATGATCGCCAAAATAACTCCGAGTGGTCTCTTCACTAACCAAGTTTGCCCATAATGAGCCACGACCTCTTGGCTCACCATAAACTTATCGCCCATCTCAGCATAAAAATCGCAGGTGAGGAAACACTTCTCAATTTCCCCCAGACCCTGTCGGATCGGCTTACCCATTTCTTGGGCCATTAAACCTGCAAGGGAACTCTTATGCTTGCGCAAAAGAGCTCCAAGACGGGAAATTCCGGCCATTCGCTCATGGACTGTGAGTTTTTTGAAGCGGTGGAACTCTTGATCCAACTGTGCCACCCCACGCTCAATCTCCTCGGCACTAGCAAAGGAATAGGTTGCAATAGGTTCTCCGGTCGCGGGATTAAAGTTGGTCCATTCCATCATGATTTTTGTGATTTAGATTCTTTAGTGTCTTTAGTTTCTTTAGCATCTTTACGAATAATTTCGATGTCGGCCGTAACACGAAAACGATGATTTTCTGCAAATTTTGAAAACTCGCTCACAAAATCAATTTTATTTACGATTTGCATGATCTCTTTGCCAACTCGTTGGATCAGATCTTCTTTTGACCGATTGGCTTGCTGAAGCAGTAAATTCAGAAACTCCTTTGGAAGCTTAAGCTCCGCCAAATAAGCTCGAATATTCTCTTCCGTCATAAAGGCAGCACCAACTCCAGCGGTAAAGACCTTTTTCAGAGTTTCGCCCAGTAAGCCACGCGACTCTTCACTGGATTCATCGCGTTCTTCGTCTTCGTGTCGTTTTTGCTCTTTTTTTCCAACCATGGAATTCCCTTACTACTTTCCGTACAGTTCTTGAACTCGTTTATGGTAAGAGCTCATCATTGCCGGAAGATTCACTGTAACGAGAGCCTTTGCAATTGGACCAGGAACAAACATGTTAAATGTTGCATCTAAAAAATAAGTTGCACGACATTTGCCGGCCTCTTCTTGCAACTTCCAAGATCCAACGGAAGTCTTAAACATATCACCCGATTCAAGCTCCCAGTTCACATCGGTCGGGGCAGATTCTGTTAACCAAAGATTATATTTGAAAGTTTTAATGACCGAAACTTCAAACTCCACCAGTTTTTTGTTTCCAGAGGTTTGAAGAATTTTAGTTGCCGCAACCTCTTTAAGAAACTCAGGGTACTTCTCATAGTCAGAGATAATCTTAAAAAACTGATCTACCGTACAATTAAATACTTCTGTCGTTTTTGCACTGGCCACGTTTGACCTCCTAAACCTCTAATATGGGCCAAATGACCAGCCTTAGACAAGTGCTTATTTCTTACCGAAGTTTTTAAAGAGGGCTTCAGCCTGAGCTTTAAGATCATCCTTCGAGGGACCGCCACTAACGCTCTTAGTACTCAATTGAAAATAATCGCAAAAATTCGCACGATCTTTTTCTCTAACCACATCAGCCTGACTCTCGCGACACTCATTGTAAGCAGAGCGATCATAGAATGAG
>JBILOD010000306.1:0-5296 GCA_044374645.1 Pseudobdellovibrionaceae bacterium
TTGCTAATGCTAAAACTATACTTCACCCAGGCTTGTAAAACCTCGATATTAGTTTCGCTATCTATCAGTTCCCGTGTTCGTTCGTCCATTATGGAGAATCTTATAGACACATTCCTTCAGGCAGTCGAAGCATTCCCATTGTGTCAGTGACTTTTTTCACAGGCGCACAAGCATTCTCACGGCGAATGGTACTGCCATGAAGAATCAAATTTAAGTCTGAACGGGTGATCTCGCCAAGTGCAAAGGCCTCTTTCGCCCGCATAAACCTTCCCGACTCCAAACGCTTTGCGAGCATTACTAAACCGCTGCCGTCATGATAAAGACACTTCACCCGCCGACGATTCTTGCCCAGAAAAACAAAGAGATTTCCACGCTCCAATTTTTGATGCAACTGACTTTGCACAAAAAAAACCTAAACGCTCAAATCCCGAACGCATATCGATACTGCCCTCATACAAAAAGACCTTTATCTCACGATCAATGTTAATCATCGCAAACCCTCCAAGACGGATTTCAATTGATTGATAAAGAGCCCAACTGAACCTCAAAACCATTTACCATAATCATCGGCGAAATTGATTCCATGCCAATAGAGCGAGTTGATGAGACCACACGGAGTGCTTTAAACCCGCTCTGGCCATATTCTTTTTCCAGGAATAAATGGTCTGAACTCCAACCCTCATAGTCTGAGCCAGTTCTGGGCCGGTTACCAGACCTGCTGTTAGCATTTGAGTGCATCGCCAGTTGCACCTCGATAGGCCAGCGCTTCGCTCACCGGTGCCTAAGCTCCTCTTGCATCATTACCAGTTTTTCTAGAAATCGTGCTTTATTCACAAACACCTCCTGCCTTCGGAGGTTGCCAGACTTGGAGGATATCTCGCAAGGGCCAATGATCCACCGCCAGGGAATCAAGTTCTCTGGCGAGGCATGAGTTGCCTCACAGATATTCAAAATGCATCACTCTAAAGAGCGCTTCCGGGTTTGTACCAAGGAGCGGTCGGGGGCATTAAATCCTCGAGGGGTGTGTCTTGCAAATAGTGGCGAATTTTAACGTAGGCCTCGTGGCTGGCTTTATCGAAGGCTTCTCGTGTTGAAGCACCCACATGAGGAGTCGTGACAACATTTGCAAAACGCAGCAGTGGTGAATCTTTAGAAAGAGGTTCATACTCGTACACATCTAAACCAATGGCCCCAATTTTATTGGATTGCAGTAGGTGGACGAGGGACTTTTCGTGAATCACCGGTCCACGGCAGGTGTTAACCAAGATTGTATGCGGAGAGATGGATTCTAAAAACATTTCACCCAACATATGCCACGTTTCTTTAGTGAGCGGCACATGAAGGCTCACGACATCTGCTTGGGTGAGCAACTCCTCTAGGCTCACGCGCTCCACCTGGTCCCGTGTGAAAATGTCATCGTCCTGATAAGGATCAAAGGCCATGACCTTCATGCCAAAGGCTCGCGCGATATGGGCCACGCGGCTTCCCACGCGTCCAAGCCCGACAATGCCATAGGTTTTTCCGCTCAATTCCGTGCCGAGAATTTTATTGCGATCCCAGTCTCCCTGGCGCACCGCTTTTTGGGCTTCAGGCAGTCGGCGCGCACAAGCAAGCACCAAAGCCCAAGTGAGTTCGGCCGTGCTGGCGGAATGACTGGTTGGACAGTGGCTGACAATGATTTGGCGTTCGCGGCACAATTCTAAATCAATGTGGTTAAATCCCGCCGTGGCAGAAATAACTAACTTAAGTTTAGGAAAGTTGGCGAGGAGTTTTTGGTCGACTTTCGTTTGAGAACGAATCACCAAAACTTCCACATCGGCCCATTGTTCTTGAGGTTTTTGGAACCACTGTAAATCGTGAGTCACCGCCAGATGCGAGTCGGTTTGCATTTGCACCAAAGTGTTGAGGGCAAAGCGTTCGGTGATTAAAACTTTTGTAGCCATGCGCGCATGTCACTTTCCGAAAGAGATTGGAAGGGCACTTGATTCTGAAGGAAGACCTTCTGCAGAGCGGTCATCAGACGGATTTGATCGTCATCCTGAATGTAGCCCATGTGGCCGATGCGTAATATGCGACCCTTGAGTTGGTCTTGGCCTCCCATAACGGTGATATTAAATTCCTTTTCGAGAGTGCCACGCAGTTTTTGGCTATCCACGCCTTCTGGCAAACAAAAGGCCGTGACGGATTCGGCTGGTGACTTTGTCAAAAGTGCCAGCCCCATTTGGTGTAAACAAAAACGGGTGAATTCCGAACGGCGTCGAATCCCTTCAAAATGTCGATCGAGCCCTTGTTCAAAGATCATCGTCAATACCACATCGAGCGCTTTTATGAGACTCACATTGGAACTAAACCAGGTTTCGCCTTTGCGGTTGGCCTGATCTTCTTCGCGGATGTCATAGTAGTAGCGAGGCATTGTGACCTTCGGAATGCGTTCCCACGCTTTCGCAGAAAAACTGAGAAAGCTCATCCCCGTTGGTAGCATAAAGGCTTTTTGGGACCCAGCGACCAAACCGTCGATATGCCATTGATCCATGGGAATGGGGTAGGCGCCGACCGCCGTGATTCCATCCACTAAAAACAATGTTTGTGGGTAGTGGTGAATCAGACGCCCAATGGCATCGATGGGATGTTTGACGGCGGTGCTGGTCTCGCAGGCCTGACAAAATACTGTTTTGATGGGGTGTGCGTCCAAATAAGGTTTGATGTTCTCTGGCTGAACCGCTTCGCCCCAGGGTACTTTATGCTCATGGACCTTTAAGCCAAAGGCTTTTCCCATTTCGACCCAGCGTTCACCGAACTTACCTGAATTGATGACTAAAATTTCATCTCCTGGATTGCAGGTATTCACCATCAGGGCCTCCATACCTCCAGAGCCAGTGGAGGTGAGGGCATACACGCGTTGCGACGTCCCAAAAATCAATGGAAGCCGTTCATAGACGCTTTTGAGGGTCTGATCGAAGAGAGGAGTGCGGTGGTGAATCATTGGTTCACTGAGAATCTCTCTCACTTTCGGGTGAAGATTGACGGGGCCTGGGGCTAATAATAAATATGAATTCATGCTCTCATTTATGAAACATCTTTGAAAGGTTTGCCAGTGAAAGCTTTGTTTATTTGTTTTTTAATTGGTGCATCGTGTGTTTGGACGTCCTGTGCTTATCGCCATGGAGCTCCAGAGCGAAGCATTCCTGGTGGTTATCAAGAGGTGCGTGTTCCAATCTTTAAAAATCTCAGTCAAGAGGTTGGCATTGAAACCTCGTTCACAAACGCCGTCATTGATGAGATTGCTGAGTCTCGTGTGGCGCGCTTGAACTCCAACGCCGAAGTGGATATTCAGGGTGTCATCGAGAGTGTTGAGTATTACCGTTCGGGTCAAAAGCCAAGCCAGTTTGGTATGGCCACTGACTACCGTGTGGTGATTGTGATTGCAATGGCGGTCAAAAAGAGGGCCGATGATCAAGTGCTGTGGTCCAGCAAGTTTACCGGAGAGCGCACATTCTCGGCGGCGCAAATTTCGGCGCCCATTGTGAACAGTGCAAACCCTCTCTACAATCTTTCGGCGCGCCGTCGTAATATCGCCGAGCTCGCACAAGACATCGTGGCGGAAGCCACCGACAAAATGACCGAAAATTTTTAGGAGAGTGCATGGCAACCCTTGATATTCAGAATGCGATGCGCGCCATTGCTCAAAAGAAATTTGAGCCCTTGTATTTGCTGATAGGGGAGGAACGCTACTTTTCGGATCGTTGCTTATCACAGCTTCGCCATTATGTGGTGGGGGACGAGTTGCGTGAGTTCAATGAAGATGTTTTTTATGGTTCGGAATTCGACACAGAAAAGCTCATCGACGCCTTACAGACTCTTCCGGTGATGGCGGAACGACGTTTAGTAATTCTCAAAGAAGCCCACCAGTTGTCTGAAAAAGATTGGGCTCAGCTCGATGAAATAAAGCAGCTCAGTAAAGACACGACTGTTTTTGTGATTCAGGGAAACGCCCTTGATCGCCGCAAGAAGTCCATCAAAAAATGGTTGGATTGGGGGGCCTTGATTGAATGCCAAACACCTCAAGAGGCGGGGAGAGCGCCGTGGATTCGTTCGATCGCCCAGGAAAAGGGGCTGGAGCTTGATAATGAGGCCCTGGCCTATTTGGTGCAAATGGGTGGCAATAGCCTTGAAGAGCTCGATCGCGACCTAGATAAAGTGTTTTTGTTTTTTGGAGAACCTCGTCGTATCACCATTGGGGATGTCGCTCAGGTGTTGCAGCGGACTCGGGAGGAGAGCATTTTTGCCTTGGCTGAAGCTGTCGGTAAAAAGGATCGAACTCAGGCTTTGTTCTTGTTTCATCGACTGCAGTCTCAGGGAGAAAATGAGATTGCCCTGGTGGCTTTAATGGCTCGGCATTTGCGGATTCTTCTTAAAATTAAAACCGCGCAGGCAGCGGGTATTAAGGGCCAGACATTGGCGCAAAAAGCGGGAGTGAATAATTATTTTTTGCCAAACTATCTCGGGCAAGCGGGCCGTTGGCGTACGGATGAGTTATCACAGGCTCTGGTTTCATTAGCGGAGGTAGATCGCCAACTGAAGTCGTCGACCCTACCTCCGGGAGTATGGCTTGAGCGTTTTATAGTTTGGACTCAATAACTGGCGATCTAATGGATTAATCTCAGGGATCTATTTTAGCCATCAACAATCAAAAAGTGTTTACTGGCCAATCAAAAGGTAGCGAAGGCCACGAACAAAATCTGCTGCATCAAGGGGGCTGCGACTTGTGGCGATGTTGCCGCTAATGACCAACGGCTGATCTATAAAGTTTGCGCCCGCATTGATGAGATCCAGTTGTACCGTGGGTGAGCCCGTCATCGTTAAGCCCCTGGCAAGACCCGCATTGATAAAAATCGAGGTTCCGGCGCAGATAGCTCCAATAGGTTTGCCCTGATTGAAGTGTTGCACAATCAGATGTAGAGCTTCCAAATCGGTTTTCACCACCTGGGTATTCCAAGCTCCACCCGTGAGCACCAGCAAGTCATAGTTCTGACTGAGCGCCTGTTGAAAGGTCGCCGACGCCCTCACAAACAAAGTTGGTTTAAGAAATCTCGATACCACAACGCCCTCTGGGGACCTGGAGGGAACGAGGATCTCCACTTTTGCTCCTTGTGCGGTGAGATAATTATAGGGTGCGGTGATTTCAAGTTCTTCCACACCGTGGGATGCGAGAATTGCAACCCTTTTGCCGGCAAGGGCGGTCGCACTCAGAAGAGGTGGTTGGGTGTATTGGTACTCAATTCCACTCGGTACCTGT
>JBILOD010000014.1:0-19416 GCA_044374645.1 Pseudobdellovibrionaceae bacterium
GAAACAGCTTCGGTGATTTCAGCCCCATCTTTATGGCCACAGCCTGACAATACAACGGCAATGTTTTTCATGACTTCTCCTTCGTGCTTCGATGAGGCCCGTTTAGGGCTTCATCCCTCATTTAATGAGAGAAGTATAAAGTGAGCAAGATCAAAAAGGTAGTGCAATAGCCTTTCCAGGAATGAAATTTTTAACACTCTCACAAAAAGTGACTAAAAATCGCGGTGCCGATTTGGGGTCTTGGCCCGGTTGCATTACTTGCACCGAACCTTGTTGGCAGCTCTCTAAAAAACGCGAGAGCTGTGGCACATCAGGGCTCACTTTGATGGTATAGTGAATCTTGTATCCCTCGGGATTTTCGGTCCAGTTCACACGATCAAATTCCACTTCGGTGACATTCACAAGGCAATTCGGGATACCGCGACAGGTGGGATCATTCGCCACGGAAGAGGGCGGCGTAGCTTGATAGGTCTTGATGTTGAGATTGTGATAGGAAATAGTTTTTTCTGGATCCACCGAACTCTGTTTAAATTGACCAAAAGGGGTGAGCATTTGCTCTGCTGTTTTTGAAGCAACGGAATTTTTAAAAGCACTGGGTGCGAGTTCGCATTCTTCTCGGTCTAGAGTTTCTTTGGACCAGCATTTGTGATCTTCCCGAACAATCGGTGGAGGTGTATTGGTTGGATCTGCGGGGTCATAGTTTTGTAATTTCTCAACATCTTTAATCTGCCATTGTGTTTGAGTTTCGATGCGTTCCACGACAGTGACTTCAGAGGTGCTTAAGATATCCAAAACAGGCCGTCCTCGAATGGAACGAGTGGTTTCTTTCAGTACGACCTCTTCTGCGCGGATAAGACCAGGGGAATCATTGAGACCAATGGCTTTTTGGAGCTCAATGGCAATTTTCTCCTTTGGGACCTCCGGACCATAGACGAGCTCCGTTTTGGGTTCTTTCACACAAGCAATGATTAACAGAGGAACTAAACATAACACATTTTGTATTTTCATACGGAGTCCCAGCCCCACATCCACATCTGTATCGGAAAGAGCTTATTGAGCACAGTTAGGGACTCTGAGTCGAACTGATGAATATCATTCGGGCGCCAGGGACCAAAAATGAGTTTAGTGAGGTCAATTAAGCTGTCTGTTTTGAAGAGGTGTCCTGGGGTTCCAACGTAGTACTGGTCCCCTTGGCGTTCAAAAATGAGTTCATTGAAACCTAAGTCGCGTGCGGCCTTTTTTATTTTTGAGCACAGCAGGTCAGGGCGAAGGATTCGGATCATTCCCAAAAAGTTTTCTTGTCTTAAGATGCCAGCCGCTTCTAGTCTGCGGATGAGGTTTTGAGAGTGAGACGGTGCAATCAGGCGCACGTTTTGCTGTGTGCGAGCGCGAATGTAATTTAAAAGGGCAAAAAGTTCTGGCAAATTCCCGCCCCATTCGTGGATGTGATGGGTGAGATCGGCGCCTTTGCCCTCCACGGCATAAGCCAGGAGCTGATTGTTGGGGCCCCACGCCGTATAAATATGGGAGTTGGGTATTTTTAAGAATTTTCGGATTTCATCGACACTTCTCAGTGTAGTCACAGAATGCTTTTGGTACAAATTTTGAATTGCTTCGGCTGCGATTTGATGGCCCGTCATGAAGCGAAGTCCTTCGGCATCAGTGGGTAAATCACGATCGATGGCGAAGTGATTTTCGGTGCCCGCCAGCTCAAATTGAAATTTGCGATAGAAATCTGGAATATCTGTCCAAAGGAGAGCCATATCGCAACCTTGTGCTTCTGCACTTTGAAGGCAATCTTCCAGAATTTGCCGACTTAAACCTTGTTGTCTGTGAGAGGTCGCGGTGACAACGCTTCCAATGCCAGCCACTTTAAGAAGCAATAAAGGTGTTTTAACTATGAGTGGCTTAATGAGGGCATGGGAAACAACCTCGGTGTCATCGAACATAACGCGTATGTTATTAAGATTCGCCAAATTAAAAGCCGTAGGGTATTCGTCAGAGATATTCCATTGAGAGTCAGGTCGAAGGGAGCTACTGACAAAATCAAGCACCTTCGAATATTCGCTCTCAAAAGGTGGTCTAGGACCTTCCATTGTCCCTCCTTTTTTGGTATAAATTCACTCTAAACGACGAAGCTCTTTATGGCAATGCGACCTCAGACCAGGACCGCAGCCAAAGATCGCTCGTCAAGTACGAAAGGTGAATTCGATGGCTGATGCCACCACTAAATGGAAAGAAAACATCAAAGGTAAAATGTTTGTCGATCAATCATGTATTGCCTGTGATGCATGTGTTTTGACGGCTCCGAAAAACTTCGCCATGCACGAAGAAGATGGCCATGCTTTTGTTTCTAAACAACCTGCCACTCCTGAGGAAGAGGCCGCATGTAAAGAGGCCATGGAAGGATGTCCCGTAGAAGCTATTGGAAATGATGCCGAGTAAGCGCGGCATTTCTGCAGCAGCGATTTTAGCCCAACTGAAACGCCGTTATCGAGATGCTCACTGTGCACTTCATCATGAAACACCCTTTCAGTTGTTGATCGCAACCATTTTATCCGCTCAGTGTACTGATGAGCGGGTCAATATGGTGACTCCGTCTTTGTTTAAAGAATTCCCCACCGAGAGAGAATTGGCCCAGGCCTCTTTAGTGAGATTGGAGGAGTTGATTCGCTCGACGGGATTTTATAAAAATAAGGCCAAGAATATTCAGGGTTGTGCACGCCATTTGGTAGAGCAACATCAGGGAAAGATTCCATTAGCGCTGGATGAATTGATACAACTCCCGGGAGTCGGTCGCAAAACAGCCAATGTGGTTCTTGGAAATGCGTTTGGCATTCCTAGCGGAGTTGTGGTTGATACTCACGTTTTACGGTTATCTAATCGTTTCTCGTGGATTCGCACCCAGAATGCGGAAGTGGCGGAACAAAAGCTCATGAAGATTGTACCCCAGAAGGATTGGATTCAATTCCCCCATTGGATGATTTTTCATGGACGCCAGGTTTGTTCTGCGCGGTCGCCCAAATGTACCAGCTGCTTTCTTCAGGACCTTTGTCCAAAAAAGGGTGTGTGAATTCGCCTCGTTCTAAAAGCTTGATACTGTACTAACAGGACCGTAAGAGTTCTTTAGTTCTTTTCGTTTAGTGAGGATTTATGCTCGTAGCGTTTCTTGAGAGTTTTAAATACGTCGGCCACATGTTTCCTGTTGTATTGTTAAGGGCTTTTATCGGTTGGTTTTATCTCAAACAAGCCTTGTTGAAATATAGCGGAGAGTTCCTTTTTAAGCCGCTCTTGTCACATCAGTTATCAGAGTGGCTTCCAAAGTCTGACGCACCAGTGGGTTATAAGGCTTTTATTGAAGAGTTTGTGATTCCTCATCCCAATTGGGTGGTGTTCGCTTATGGAATCACAGCGCTCGAATTTCTGGTGGCTTTTTCTTATCTAACAGGGTTCTTGGTGAGACCTTTGGGAATTTTGGCAGCGTTGCTGAGTTTTAACTTAGCCATGCTGAGTGGCCCTGATCAAGAGGCCTTTCATTTAACTCTTTTCGTGATTCATTTAACGATGGCATGGTTAGGGGCTGGCCGTTGCTTTGGTGTTGATTATTATTTCTATAAGAGACAGCGTGGAATTTGGTGGTGATTTCCATTTTTGGGAAAACTAAATTTATATTGTTTGGATTGGCTTGCGTGGTCGGGCTCTATGTGTTTGTGACGCTGCGACTATCGGCCGTCGCCACAAAAGATGAGCTTGTTATTTACTCCTATTCTTCATTTACGGCCAAATGGGGGCCTGGTCCTCTGTTAAAACAAAGATTCGAAGAGCTATGTCACTGTAAGATTGAGATTCGCGATGCTGACGACAGTCGTCTTTTGCTTCAACGTCTGCAAATGGAAGGCAAACGTGTTAGGGCGGACGTGGTTATCGGTCTTAACCAGTGGGATGTGGATGAAGCTGTGGATAAGCTTGGCTTTCAAGAAATCCCTTGGGAAAAACCTCAAAACAGTGCGACAGATTTGCTAAAAGCCAACCTTGACTCGGGGCTGATTCCCTTTGACTGGGGAATTTTGACCCTCAATACCAAACGAAATAGTGACTTCGCTGACGTGAAGTCGCTGAAAGAATTTTTGGAGAAACTCCCTGAAAAGGGCCTGGCTTTGCAAGATCCTCGAACCAGTGCGCCCGGGTTGTCGTTCTTATTTTGGTTGGTGGATATCTTTGGTGAAGATGGGGCCTTTGATTTTTTGAATAAACTGGAGCCCAAAATTTTTACCATCGCTCCAGGATGGTCAGCGAGTTATGGACTGTTTCAAAAAGGCCAAGTTCAAGCCGTCTTTTCATACATTACTTCGCCACTCTATCATCAAATCGAAGAGAAAGATTTTAACTACAAAGCGCTGGCTCTGGAAGAGGGACTTCCCATTCATATTGAGTTTGCCGGTGTGCTTTCGAGTTGCCGGCAGTGTGAGCGAGCGGCGCAGTTCATTGGGTTTCTGGTTTCCAAAGAGGCCCAAGATATTCTTATGAAAAAGAACTACATGCTTCCGGTGGATCTCAGTATTGTCGAGCAGACGCCTTGGGACGTGTATTCTAAGTACAAAACTCTGCCATTAAAGTCGATTGACCAGAGCGAACAAAAGCGCATTCTGGAGCGCTGGACTCAGTGGGTACGTTCGCGATGAGGTGGATGTACACTGCTGTGACCATTCTTGCGATTGGATTCCTGAGCCCGTATCTAATACTCATTTCGCAGTTTTCCTTGGATTTTAGTTTTAACTCCGAGGACTTTTTTTGGGCGTTGAAGAACTCTTGTTTGCAAGCGCTCGGATCTGGAATTCTTAGTCTTGTCCTTGGAGTTTGGGGCGGTCTGGGATTACTTTGGACTTCACGAGTGTTATCTGTTCGCTCTCACTTTTGGCTGGAAAAGGCACTTTTGCTACCAAGTATGTTGCCGAGTCTATTTGTAATTACAGCTTGTTTAGGATTTATCGAGCCATTCCCCTTTGGTAAGTTGGGAATTGTCATTATTCACTCGGTGATGAATGTAGGGCTTGTATCCGTTTTGTTTAGTCATATTTGCTTGAATAAGCTTGGATCCCTTGGAGCCTTATCTTTGATTGAAGGGGCAACGAAGCGCCAGTTTTTTCGTGTTGGGATTTTAGGTTACCTTGGCTCCGATTTATTTTACCTCTTTATGTTTATTTTTGCGATATCGATGAGTAGCTTCAATGTTCCCTTAATGGTGGGTGGGTCTTCCGGCACCACCCTAGAAGTTTTGATTTATGAAAATCTAGTGATTGATCGGAATTGGCCTGCCGCCATCGCCCTGAGCGTTCTTCAGCTCCTCTTGATTGGGGGAGTGAGTTTGTTTGCTAGAACTCCAACAATAGATTCAGTTTCTAAGAGCGATTTTAGAGTTCTGGAATTGGCGGAGCAAAGGTGGGGCTTGGCGTTTCCTCTTGGGGCTCTCTTAATGGTGCTCATTCCGCCATTGCTGTCTGTCCCCAAAGGCTTCTTGCAGTTGCAAAACCTAGGTATCCATTGGGCCGAACTTCTCATTCCTGTTGGATACTCTGCGCTTTTGGGGTTAGTCACAGGAGCTTGGCTGGCGATCATGGCTATTGCAGCAAGTATTAGTTTTGAACTTTCAGGGTGGCGTCGATTTTTGATGATGTATATCCCTCCGGGGTCTATTTTCGTGGGGATTGCATTTTTTGTTTTGGGCTCGTGGGTGCGGCTCCCGATGAGCCTGGAGATCATCATCGGTTTGGGCATAGTGTTCTTTGCAGGACTCTTTCGGTTGGCCATGATTTCCCCATTGAGTGCATTAATCCAACAAATCGAAGTGGCTCAAGTTTTGGGTGCGAAACCAGGAGTTATTTTGGTTCAAATTCTGTTGCCTCAAGTGGTTAAACAAATAATGTTTATGGCAGGAATTGGTTCGATGTGGGCGTGTGGCGATTTTGCCCTTTCATCGATTCTATCAACTGAGGATTTTCATTTGGCCCTAGTGATTAAAAGCTTGGCGTCCAGTTATCGATTGGATGCGGCTCAGCTCTTGATGTTTTTGCTCTATATGGTGGCCTTGTCGTGTTTCTTTTTCTGGTGGAGGCTAGGAGATGTCCTTAGTCGAAAACTTAATCGTTGAAATGGAAGATTTTCGTATTGATATTCCTCATTGGGAAGTGCTCGATGCGGGAGTGACTGCGCTCCTCGGTCCTTCGGGTAGTGGTAAAAGCACTGTATTTAGGGCCTTGCTCGGATTGTATCCCTGTCGGACCTTGCGATGGATTGTCGACGGGGTGGACTTAGCCAGTCTTCCAGTGCGTGAGCGCAGGCTTGGTGTGGTTTTTCAGAGCTATGACTTGTTTCCTCATTTAACGGCGCGCGGAAATATTCAGTTTGCGGCCGATGCGCGAGGGCTTGCAAAGCCAGAGGTCGAGGCTTTGCTGGACGATCTGATTCGTGAGTTACGGATGGCGCCTTTCATTGATCGGAAGGTCAGTGTTTGCTCGGGGGGAGAGAAGCAGCGTGTGGCTTTGGCTCGCGCGCTGATAGGAAAACCCCGGGTGTTATTGTTGGATGAACCCTTCTCTGCTCTTGATGAAGAGCTTCGTGAAGAAGCCCGTCATTTGGTTAAAAGGTTGATTGCTGTGTTTCGGATTCCCACCCTTTTAGTCACCCACGATCCACGGGATGTTAAAATTCTGGCGAATAAGGTTTCATACCTTCGTGATGGCAAAATCGTTGAAGAGCCAAGCAGTTCAGGCAGTTCAAATAGGAGTGAGTTATGAATCTTTATCACATTTTGAATGATGATGATTGTGCTGAAGTCAGGCGTTTTATTGTTCAGCGGAATTTGATGGAACAAATCAACTTCCGCAATATTGATCGTAGTGAGTCGGCCACCAAGGATTTGATGGCCCTTCAGGGTTCAGCTCAAGTGCCATTTCTGGAGAAGGGTGACCTTCGGTTATCTGGAAAAGTGGCCATCCTCACTTATCTTCAGAGTTTTTCTTCTTAATGCAAAACAAGTCGGGGTGGTTAGCTCGCCAATAACAACGCGCCAAATCATCTTCATCAAAAAAGACGTTCCCTTGCACCTTAGGCAGAGAGGCGGGACCTCGTTTTGAGGTTTCAATCTTTGTGTCTACGGGCTCTCCATCTTTATGGGTTATGATCAGCTTCCCATTGAGGATATAGCCTGATTGGCCGGCCCTTGCTTGCAGAGCGACAAAAAATAGGCAACCTAGAGTTAAAAGTAGCGGTTTTTTCATTGGAACTTCCTCCCAGTCTTAAGCGTTGCATAGGAGCCCCGAAGTTGTCCATTCCCTCCCTGAATCTTTAATGTGGAACCCCAATTTTCATAGCAAAAAGTCCTAGAACGATGGCTCACTTTGTTTTATCAATAGGAGCGTAGAGTAAACATAGAAATTGCTACCAAAGAAGAAGGGTAATGATCATGTCAAAAATCGAAACTACTCCAGAAATGGTAAAGGAAGTTTACAAAAAAACTTCCGAACGCCTTACCGTAATCCGTAAGCGTTTGGGTCGCCCCCTCACGCTGGCGGAAAAAATCATTTACGGTCACCTTGATGATCCACAAAACCAAGAACTTGTTCGGGGGGAGTCGTTTTTGCAATTGCGCCCTGACCGAGTAGCAATGCAAGACGTAACGGCGCAAATGGCACTCCTTCAATTCATGTTGGTCGGAAAAGACAATGCAGCAGTTCCGTCTAGCGTGCATTGCGATCACTTGATTCGTGCTCACGTTGGAACTGAAACTGATATGCCTGTGGCAATGAAAGAAAACGCAGAGTTCTTTGACTTCCTTTCAACCGCTTGTTCGCGCTACAACATCGGTTTCTGGAAACCAGGCGCCGGTATTATTCACCAAGTCGTTCTTGAGAACTACGCATTTCCAGGTGGTCTGATGATCGGTACTGACTCTCACACGCCGAATGCGGGCGGTCTGGGAATGTGTGCCGTTGGTGTGGGCGGTAGTGATGCCTCTGACGTGATGGTTGGCCTTCCTTGGGAAGTGAAAAATCCAAAACTTATTGGCGTTCACTTAAAAGGAAAACTCAATGGCTGGACTTCAGCAAAAGACGTTATTCTTAAACTTTGCGGTTTGCTCACTGTGAAAGGTGGTACGGATAAAGTGGTTGAATACTTTGGTGAAGGTGCGAACTCGATCAGCTGTACTGGTAAAGCAACAATCACCAACATGGGTGCAGAACTTGGTGCCACATGTTCTGTATTTCCATACGATGGGAAAATGGGCGCTTACTTAAAAGCCACTCGTCGCGATGAATTGGCAGCGATTGCTGATGCAAATGCTGAACTTCTGCGAGCCGATGAAGATGTTGTTAAGAACCCACATAAGTACTTTGATGAGGTGATTGAAATTGATCTTTCAACTCTTGAGCCTCATGTGGTTGGTCCTCACACACCTGACTTGGCTCGTCCGATCAGTGCGATCAAAAAAGAATTTGCGGAAAAAGGTTATCCAACGAAGCTTTCTGCAGCTTTAATTGGCTCTTGTACAAACTCTTCCTATGAAGACATCGGTCGTGCTTCATTCATCGCCAACCAAGCAAAGACTGTTGGCATCAATAAAATGCCGGTGAATTTTTTAGTTTCTCCAGGTTCAAACCAAGTTCAATACACCATTGAACGTGATGGACAAATGGCGACATTGAAGAGCGTGGGTGCGACCGTGCTTGCCAACGCTTGTGGTCCTTGTATCGGTCAGTGGAAGCGCGATGATATTAAAGATGGAGATAAGAACTCTATCATAACTTCCTTCAATCGAAACTTCCGTGGACGAAATGATGCAAACAACGAAACTTTAGCGTTCATTGGCAGCCCTGAAATTGTGATGGCAATGGGTCTTGCAGGTCGTTTGGATTTCAATCCAATGACCGATGAACTTGAAGGTCCAACTGGAAAAATCAAGTTGAAGGCGCCAGAAGCTCCGGAACTTCCCGAAAAAGGGTTCGCTCCAGATCCAGATGGCTACCAACAACCTAAAGGGTCGTCAGCACAAGTTGTTGTGAAGCCAACCTCTGATCGTCTGCAATTGTTGAAACCTTTTGCTCCGTGGAATGGCAAAAGCTTCACTGATCAGTTTGTGGTCGCAAAAGTAAAAGGTAAATGCACTACCGACCATATTTCTGCCGGTGGATCTTGGCTGAAGTATCGTGGTCACCTTGAGAACATTTCTAACAACATGCTGTTGCGTGCTGATAGTGCGTTTAATGGACAGGTGGGCAAAGGGATTGACCAATTAACAGGGCAATCAGGCGTTGAGTTTGCAAAGATCGCACGTAATTACCAAGCCAACAATCGTGGTTGGGTGATCATTGGTGATGAGAATTACGGCGAAGGATCAAGCCGTGAGCACGCAGCGATGTCTCCTCGTTACCTTGGATGTTCCGCGGTGATTGTACGTAGCTTTGCACGTATTCACGAGACAAACCTGAAAAAACAAGGTGTGCTCGCATTGACGTTTGCTAATCCAACGGATTACGAAAAAGTTCAAGAGCGTGATCTGATCGATCTTGATTTGTCGGCTTTGGCTCCTGGCAAACCCGTGAAAATGACTTTGAAGCATGCAGATGGCACTAAAGAGGAAGTTTCTCTGAAACACACCTACAGTGCCGACCAATTGCTATGGTTTAAAGCCGGATCAGCTTTGAATCACATCCGTAGTAATAAGCAATAGCCCTTGTTCTCGGTATAGATCGTTTCAGAAGTTTCGCACTCTTCGTTGTCTTCGTCATCCGCTGGACATCCCTTCAAGAGGGAGAACCCTGTCCAGCCCTTCGCAGAGGGGAAACCCCGCCTCGCGTGCGGCCTACTGGAAGTAGGCCTCCTCGTCTCCTCCTCGAACGCCTTGATTGCAAAACTTCTGAAGCGATCTATACTAAGATCATTCAATGCAAAAAGCCCTTCGGAATTGAAGGGCTTTTTTAATTTATAAAAAATGAGTTTAGTTAATTTAAGTATTAGTCAGAAAACAAATCAAGGAGTTGTCCAAGTGATAGGTCCGCTTCGATAGCGTGTCTCAATTTAAAGGAACCTAAAATTTTATAGATATTTCGGCGACCTGATTTTTTCACGGAGATACAACCATATTCCTGCAAATCATGCAAAATTGATAGTAGGGCCCTCTCGGTAATGCCTACTTCAATAGCCATTTCTCTTACTGTCAGTTCTGGCTGGCGATGCAAGAGAATGATGGCGTGGCCGTGGTTCGAAAAAAAGGTCCAATTTCTATTGTCTTTTAATGTTGTTTTTTTTGCCATGGAATTGGTGACAGGTTAACTGAACTATTTTTATTGATCAACTTCATTTACGACTTTGGCCCATTCAAAAGGGGAACGCAGGGGAAGCTCTCGTTTCCGAGCTTCCCCCGCGTGGAGGGAAGTGATTCTAACCAAAGTTTTTTGGTTCTGTCCGGACGGTCTTAATTGGGATTGAAAGGAAGACTAGAATGATGGAGGTTAATTTTTAGTTTGGAATCATTCACTCTTACAAAGCCCATGGTAAAGTTCGCAATGGTGACTCTTCCATTAATGTCAGTGAGAATCTTATTGCCCATCACAATACCGTGATTTTCACCAATGATGATTCCGGCGATCTCAAAATCTACTTTCTCCCAAGGATTTAAAGCAAAACCCCGATCCTCTGGAAAATTCGGGTTGTCGCCGACAAAGTAGGAGTGGGCTCCTTCGAAAGTCGTTCTGAAGGTTTTCTCTGAAGCAAGAGTTGGCTTAAAAAGGACGCTGCCATCCTCGTAGTTATAAGTCTCTAGAATACAGGTCTTCGCAAGAGTTTTGTAATCCTCACCGGATCTTTTGGCTCTCGAGATGGCAACAAGATTGCTAGCCCACTGATCCAAAGCGGCCTGCATTTCGACTCGAGTGATTTCCGACTTTAAATCCTTCACTCGTTGTTTCGAGTGGGAGTTTCTGCTGACTTGAGACAGTGTATCGTTTTGAGATTGCATAATCTTTCCTTTCGTTAGGGACGTCAAACTCTAATGCCTTATCCTTAATACATGAATACAACTTCATGAATTATAAGTCAATACGTTTCTGAAAGAAGGACCTTTACGGCCTAAAGTAGCTGAACTACTAAGGAAGCGCTAAGTCATTTGCCCAAATCAGAACGAGTTTTTCGATCCGTCAATGACCGAAGCGGCGTTTTAACACGACTTTCGTTTTATATTTTTTTTGAGTTTTCAGAGAATTATCAGATTGAATATCCACAGGTTAAAATGTCAGTCCCAGCCAAATGAAACAGATCGTTTGAATAGTACTCTATTTAATGGACTAATAAAGAATGCTTATGCGACCGGCGGGTACTGCGATTGTCGAACTATTAATCGTGATTTTGATCCAAAGAATTTTCAGATTAAATCACCAATTCTTTATATCAATGGAGAATTTGACCCTGCAACTCCGTTGAATATCGCACAATCCCACTTTAACACTCAAAGTTCGTCACCCCAAAAAAGCTTTATTTTAGTAAAAGACGGGGGCCACTTTTCAACTTGGCGAGAACTTGCGACGTGCACTGATGAAATTTTTGGTGCGGGTTTTTCAGTTGATTTTAGCACCCTAAGTAGGCGGCAAGACTATAGTAAGGGTTGTCAAAAAAATAGATTAATCCCAGAGATAGATTTGCCCTCGGTGAGATAAGTTCTGCATTCTTTCGGAACCTCAATCTATAGGAAAATTCACATTTGCTCCCATCAATTGAGGCAATTCCTTCATGCCCCTCTCGAATGGTAGAATATGAATGTCATCTATGACTTTATCATTCTGATCGAAATTGAGTAAAAAGCATTTTGCCATTGGATAATCTTGCTTGAAAAGGCGTAGTCCACCCAAATCGTCTTGCCGTAAGACAGAAGTACCTTTGATTTCGAAGGCGAACAAACCTTCTTCGCCATAACTGACAAAATCAACTTCAATATTGTTTGCTGTCTTCCAGTAATAAATTTTCTGATCCCAATTTGCAAATTCCCCAAGGGCCCGAAAGTGCTGTAGAAATAGAGTTTCTAAGGCTGGCCCATCAATTTCAGCTTCGCTATCGAGAGGGCCACGGGGTCTTAGTTTTCTATAAACACCACAATCAAAATAGAAGAACTTTGGATGACTTTTCAATCGACGTTTCGCTTTTTTACTAAAAACCGGCACTCTCACAGATAGAAGCAAATCTTCTGTGACATCAAAGTAAGATGCGATGACTTTTGCATCTACACCTACATCACTCGCAATACTTGACATTGTTAATGGAGAGCCTTGAGAAAAACTAGCCATTTCCAAAAAACGTGAGTACGCAGATAAGTTTCGAACGAGTCCCTCGGCCTGTACTTCTTCTCTCAGGTAAGTGTTCACGTAGGCCGCTAAAAAGTCGTTTGGGGTATCTGAGACCACGGCGCTTGGTAACAGGCCGAATTTCAAAGCCTTCTCTAATGAAAAGTCTTTCCCGAGTTCCCAACAAGTCAATGGGTGGTAGGTCTTTTGAAGAGCCCTTCCTGCGAGCAAATTGACACCTTGCCTTTTGAGTTTTCGGGCCGAGCTTCCAGTTAAGATAAACACGATCTTTTTGAGCTCGATCAGGCGATGGACTTCATTGAGTATTTCAGGGACTTTTTGAACCTCATCAATTACGACGACCTTTTGTCCCTGCGGAATCAAACCTTCCAGGCGATGAGGATCACTCAGAAGATACCTGTAAGTTTCCGTATCTAACAAATCGATAAAATGGGCGTGGGTATATTGAGCGCGAAGCCAGGTTGACTTACCTGTGCCCCTGGGGCCAAAAAGGAAAAAACTTTGATTTTTCAATGATTTATAGAATCGTGGATACATAATTCGTTTTTACATGCAAAAACGAATTATGTCACCAGAAAAGGCATTTCTGGACCCACGCTAAGTACTTACGCTACTTCTCGCTCTCCGCAATATGATTATCGAGGAAGAGAAATATCGTTAAAACCCTCAATGGCGAGGACCTTGTTTTCGCCATCTACAAATAGTGTTGGTTCGCGCTCTTTTTTCCAAGAACTAGTGGCATCTTTGCTGATGGAGATCGTTGCAGAAACACCCATTTCTCAGGCATTATCAGTGATAAAATCAACTTGCACACAGCTGACGTTGGTGGGTTGTTTCTTTTGTGCGAGCCAACTCATGGTTTTTTCTGAGCACACCACATTTTCATATTTAAATAAATAGTGTTCACCACAGCCACCTCCAATGGCGACATTGATCAGATGGCGCCAATTGTCTAAATCCGTGAGAGCATTTCGCGCGTGAAAACGAGACTTCCATACTTTTTTCGGTGGTTGAATTTCAGTTTGTTACCACTCTGCTAGTCCTCTTCGCGACGAATCAGGTGATAGCCAAATTTTGTTCGGATGGGTGCAGAAATTTCATTGGGCTTTAGGGCAGCTAAAGCTTTCTTAAACTCGGGATCGATACTTTTTTTAGAGAGATCTCCGAGCCATCCTCCAAGTTCAGCGGAAGAACACTGGCTGCACTGTCTCGCGAGGGACTCAAAGGTTTTACCCTCTCGGAGGGCTCGCTCGAGATCTTGGGCTTCAAATAATTGTTTAACTAAAATGTGACTGGCTTTCATGGAATACTCTTTCTCAATGAGCAGGTGGATTCATTGCCAACTTTCGGAGGGAAAGTCCAGATGTTTAAAACCATACTCGAAATGATTGGTGTCCAGTGGTAAAAAATGGCTTGTATCCGACCATTTTTAGTGAAAAAATGGTCTACATCCGACCATTTTTGGGAGACTTTAGTTTATGTTTCGCCGAGCACTTAAGAATACTTTGATAAAGAGCCCAAAGTCAGTGTTGTTATTGGGGCCAAGACAGGTCGGAAAATCAACCCTGATTAATTCGCTCAAGCCCGAAATGACAATCAATTTGGCGGATCAATCAGAATACCAAGCCTTTCTCTCATCTTCTGAAGAGCTCAAAGAGCGAATAGAGTTGAGTCACCCTAAAACAATATTTATTGATGAAATCCAGCGAATTCCAGAGATTCTCAATACTATTCAGGTCATCATCGACAATAATAAAAAAGACTATAAGTTCTATCTTACCGGTTCGAGTGCGAGAAAATTGAAGCGAGGCTCAGCTAACTTGCTTCCAGGTCGATTATTCTCCTATAGGCTGGGAACGCTCAGTTGTGTAGAATTGGATTTCAAATTAGACACAATGAAGGCCCTTGAACTTGGGACCTTGCCTGAACCCTATTTTTCCAAAGATCGGGCTTTCGCAGAAAAACTCCTAACCACCTATACCGCAACTTATCTCCAAGAGGAGATTTTGGCAGAAACTCTCATTAGGGATTTGAAGGGATTCTCTCAGTTTTTAAAAATAGTCTGTGAGCATTCTGGACTGCTTTTAGACTTTTCCAAACTCGCCACTAAATCCAAAGTGAGCCGCAGTGCCTGCCGACGATATTTTGAAATTTTAATGGATAGTTTGGTATGTGATGAACTGCAGGCCTTCGCGCCTGAAGACTCAGATGAAGCAAATCTCTTTGTCAAACACTCCAAGTATTATCTCTTTGATATTGGGGTGGTAAATGGTGGTGTTGGCTATTTTAAAGCTTCAAAGGAGAGGGTTGGCTTACTCTTCGAACACCTGTTCTTCAATCAACTCAGAAATCTTGCATACGCTCTCGATAAAGATTTCGGAATCTATTTCCTTAGGACTCACTCTGGTCTTGAGGTGGATTTTGTGCTTCGAAATAAACAGAAAGAATACCTATTGATTGAACTAAAAACTTCCGAGCCTGACTCCGACGCAGTTAGTAAGCTCAAAAAAATTTCCGACCAATTCCCTCACCCACACCAAATTTTCATAGGCTGCATCAAATGCCAGCCAAAAAAGAAGGGTGATATTAAAATTCTGCCTTGGCAAGAAATCATGAAGTTTCTCGTTGATTGGATATGATCTAAAAAGCGTTGAATATTTTTTCGCTCACTCTAGATAGTGGCTGGTGAGAATTCGATGCCAATCCCCTTAAGGGGGGCTTGATCTGATCCTTTGTGTTGAACCCAAACCACTCGACCATTCAGTTTGAGACCCTTGTTGTTTCCAACGCCTTCTTGGTCTACAAAATTGATGCTCAGTCGGCTACCAACTTTGAGAGAAATTCCTCGATATTCGAGAAAGGCACCAGTACCCGAAAAGTTCTTCATACGGGTTTGAATCAAAAGCCCTGTGTCCATAGCTATCATGCGCACAGGCTCGTCAGTTTGAAATCGCGAAGACCCAATCAGATTTCTGCCGAGAGGTTTGTTCACAATCTCTTTGATCGCTTTCTGAAATACGGCGGTTTCACAGGGAATCTGTAAGGTCGCAATATTTTGAATTTCGCTGAGTCTGCGACAAGCCAGCAGCGACGGCTGTCTGACAAGTACCAGGAATTTGAATTGTTTAAGAGAAGAGGCCACCATTACTAATCGCTGTGCTTCCAAAAAGTTGATCTCGCTTCTAGTAGAAATAATGAGATCGGGCGCGATGGAGCTATGATGTCGCAAAAAACTAATATAGCTCATCGTTTTGATATCACTAAACCCACCAAGACGTAATTCCGCTTCGATGTTGTCGGTGGCTTCTGAATGTTCACTCAAAATGACGGCGCTATACACTTTCATAGGGGCTTTATCGGTATTCTGTTCGGTTCTCTATATAGGTCGAAAGTGCCGTCGAGTTTGCCGGACCAACGTCTTCCTCTTATGCCCCGACCAGAAAACTAGCCGAAGGAGTTGCAAGCTTCAATGACTGCGGCCAGGATTGGAGGTTCAAACAATGAGTGTCCGGCGTTTGGGATGATCTGTAGTTCGCTCTTAGGCAATGAGCGGTTTAAGTCCCATGCGGCCTTGACAGGACAGACCATATCGTATCGCCCATGTACAATTTTAACGGGAGTATCTTTAAGGGCGGAGGCATTTTCTAAAATATAATTATTTGTGGGTAGGAAGGCTCTATTTTTAAAGTAATGGGCCTCGATGCGCGCAAAGGGCAGTGCTTTGTGCGGGTTCTCGTATTTTTTAATATAATCGGGGTTAGGGTACAATCGTGAGGCGCTGGCTTCCCAAGTACTCCAGATCTTGGCCGCTTCAAGTCGGAGAGCCTCATCATCGGAGGTCAGACGACGGTGATAAGCTTCTATAAAATCGGAACGTTCGTTTTCTGGAATAAAGGCTTCAAACTTTTGCCAGGTCTCTGGGAAAATCCAATGAGCTCCCGACTGGTAAAGCCAATGCAATTCTTCAATAGTGCACAAAAACACTCCTCTTAGGATTAGGCCTAGAACTGATTGTGGGTTTTTGATTCCGTAGGCGAGCGCCAAAGTCGTTCCCCAGCTGCCCCCGTAGATGAGCCAGCGATCAATTTCAAGAGTGTTTCGAATTTTTTCTAGGTCATTTACCAAATCCCAAGTGGTGTTTTCGCGTAATTCCGCAAAGGGTGTGCTCTGTCCACTTCCTCGCTGGTCGACTAAGATGATACGAAATTTGTTTGGATCAAAAAGGCGACGGTGGTCAGGTTCTGTGCCGCCACCGGGGCCACCATGCAAAAACAAAATGGGCTGACCGTTAGGGGTGCCGCTCTCTTCAAAATAAATAGTGTGAATTGAAGAAACGGGAAGAAAGTGCTTTTGAAAAGGCTCAAGCGGTGGAAATAAAGAGGCCATTATCTATCCTCGATGGTTACATTTCAAATAACATTGCGTACTTTTGTTTTTCCTCAGTCGGGATAAAGCTGTGTTCAAAAGCGGTTTTTTGAAAGCTCCGAATCTCCGTTTCCGAAAAGCCTAGTGTTTCGTGCACGACATTGAGCTCTTGAGTCAGAGTATAGTCAAAGATTCCAGGGTCATCGGTGCTAATGGTGACCGCGACTCCGGCTTGCTCAAGGGCTCTCAGAGGGTGCTGACTGAGCTTGGGAACTACCTGGGTCAAGTAGTTACTTGTTGGACAAACTTCAAGGGCTATCTTTTGATCGCGCAGTAGCTTGATAACATGGTCTGATTTAATGGCCTGAATTCCATGGCCAATTCGTTCAGCCCCTAAGCGCAAAATAGATTCTTCGATATTTGTAATTGACTGAGGGGTGGGCACTTCGCCCGCATGCACTGTGATACGAAGACCTGCAGCTCTCGCGCGTTGAAAGACAGCTTCAAACGGTTTGGCTTCAAAGCCGTCCTCATTATCGGCCAAATCGATTCCAATAATTGTTTGTTTATGATTAATGGCAAAATCAATCACGGACTCTGCCACTTGCGGAGAGAGGGTTCGTTGAATGATTAGAATTAGGCCAACGGCAATATCATACTCATTGCGTGCCCGATTAATTCCACGCAGGAAAGCCGTATGAATTTCGTCCCAAGTTAGCTGAGGGTGACCTTCTTGAATAAAGGTGGGTGCATAACGAAGCTCCAGAATTTTGGTGTTTTCCATTGCCGCTTCTTGAACGACTTCAAATGCCAGTCTTTCGAGCACAGTTGAGTTGTATAAGAGTGTTTGGGCCATACGAAACTTCCCAAGGACCATTCCGAGGTTTTGGAGAGGGTGAGTGAGCAAAAAGAACTTCTTTTGTTCTTCGACATCGGACGGAAGTTTAAGCCCTAGTTCGCTGGCAATTTGGAGCATGGTTGTGAATCGCATTGAGCAATCGAGGTGAC
Source organism: Pseudobdellovibrionaceae bacterium (assembly GCA_044374645.1). Lineage (GTDB taxonomy): Bacteria > Bdellovibrionota > Bdellovibrionia > Bdellovibrionales > Bdellovibrionaceae > CAUJGP01. The sequence continues at coordinate 17,724 of JBILOD010000014.1, forward strand.
GGTGCAATTCAACTTTATGAAAGGGGCTCAAACTCATATTTTTGAATGGTAATGGAAGAGTTCTGCTAAGGATACTATGGCTTAAAATACGGCGCAGTTAGTCGTGGTTTGTTGGCTGCGAGCAATGATTGACCCGAGTTGAAGGCGGCCAGTAGAAATCTAAGTGCTAAACAAAATCAAGGAGAGCCAAATCATGAGACTAGCGTCGACGCCAGCGAATGATCCGAAGTTTTACGTTGAAGTTTCCCATGCCCACGGTGAGAAATTTAAATTAGCAGATCCAAAAGCGACACGTGCGATGATCGCGCTTATGGACATGAATGCAGTTTTGGGCGGCGCTGCCAGCCATTACGGCGGGCCCGCAGCCTTTGCAGAGATTATGTCCGCGCTCCATGGATTGATGTTCTATGAATCGCGTAAAGCTGGCAAACCTTGGTATGAACTCTACAATTTTGTGAATGATGCTGGCCACTGTGAGAATGGCATCTACGCGCTTCGGGCCAACTACGGTTTCGCCGGATTGACAATGTCTGAACTACAAAAATTCCGTTCCATTGAAAGTCGCCTTACTGGTCACGGTGAAGCTCACCTGTTCCCAGAGGGTGTAATGATGAGCAACGGACCATTGGGCTCGGCATTCCCACAATCACAAGGCTTAGCAATGGCCGATGCCATGCTTAAGAAAGATCGAGTGACTGTTACAGCGATTTCGGATGGCGCGTGCATGGAGGGTGAAGCTCGTGAAGCGATGGCGGCTATTCCGGGATTAGCTCAAAAAGGTAAAGTCGCCCCCTACGTGTTGATCATCAGCGATAATAACACCAAGCTCTCTGGTCGCATCGATAAAGACGCTTTTTCAATGGAGCCGACGTTTCATTCTATGAAAACTTTGGGTTGGCATGTTCTTGAACTCAAAGATGGCCATAGCCTCCAACAATGTTTGTTTACAATTGAGCACGCAATTAAATTAGCTCGTGAAAACCCAAAAGTTCCTGTAGCAATTCACGCTCGAACTATTAAAGGTATTGGCACTAAGAAGACCGCAGAAGCCTCCTCGGGCGGCCATGGCTTCCCGTGCAAATCGGCCACTGAAGTTTTGGCGTTTATTCAGGAGATCTATGGCACCCATGAATTGCCTCAACAATTCGTGCAATGGGCGAATGAACTAGTAGAAATTGAAAAAGAAATCAAAGCCAAGGCCGTAAAAGATACGGGTGAGAAAATCCAAGTGGGCGTGGCCAACGCCATGATTAAAGCTAAGAAAGCCGGTTTGCCAGTGGTGTCCATCACTTCAGACCTGCCAGGATCGACTGGGGTTGCCGCTTTTCATAAGGAATTTCCGGACGCTTCAATTGATGTGGGTGTTGCTGAATCCAATATGATTTCAGTGGCAGCGGGTTTTTCAAAGCAAGGTTTCATTCCATTCGTTGATACTTTTGCTCAATTTGGAGTAACCAAAGGAGCATTGCCGTTAACAATGGCCATGCTTTCTCACAGCCCTATGATTTGTGTGTTCTCCCACACAGGGTTTCAAGATGCGGCTGACGGCGCCTCCCATCAGGCCTTGACGTATTTGTCGATGGTGGCAGGCATCCCTGGAGTTAAAGCCATTGCTTTAAATTGCTCGGAGCAAGCTGAAACACTGGTGACTGCGGCTATTCATGAATTTGAAGCTAAACGCTAGAAAGGTGAA
>JBILOD010000257.1:0-5909 GCA_044374645.1 Pseudobdellovibrionaceae bacterium
AACCGAATAAAACAAACAGCTGACGTGTCCAATACACCGACTGTAATTCGAGATCGAAGGCCCAACCACCAATGCCAGCCACTTCCTGTGATTGCTCCAGTAGAATCCGCTGATTTTGTATCTCTTTCTCGAGCTTCTCTTCTAGAATTTTCTTTTCAAAATTTTCAATCGTTTGTGCCGCTATATCACAAATTGGTAGCCAGTTCTGGTAGGTTGATTCTTTGTAGCCGCCATGGCGATTGGCGAGTCCGATCACTCCTAATATCCGGTCATCCTTTTGGATCGGAAATCCTAAAAATGAACTGAATTTATGAACAGAAGGATTCAGTTCCGCCGTCTTTCTTCGCGACTCTCTGCCCTGGTGGATATAGATGGGACACCGTGACTGTAGAATGGGATCAAAAATTTTTAGAAACTCACGATAGTCTTCGGACTGTAATTCCCAAGGGGTCGTACCCTTTGAAAACTTCAGTTGCAATGAATCCAGGTCATAGGACGCTGGCTTGCCTGATTTGACTTCAACCCCAATGACCCACTCGCTCTCGGTGACTTCCAGGATTCTAGAAAGCAGATGATCAAATAATTCATGTTTATCTACGATATTAGCAAAGATGCTTTGCAGGCTGGAGTGAGCTTCCAGCAACAACTCACGTTGTTTTTTTAATGTGATATCTTGTCTCAGTTCAAGGAACACTTCATCGGCATATCCGTCGATGGGCGTAGGAATAATGGTTGTCTCAGTCCAAAAGTATTCTCCGGATTTTTTGAAATTACGAATTTCACCACGCCAGGTTTCACCACGTTTAAGGGTGTCCCACATACTTTGCCAAAAGACCTTGGGATGTAATCCAGAATTAAGAAAACGATGATTTTTTCCGACAATTTCGTGGGCCTCAAATCCACTCAAACTCAAAAAAGAGGGACTGACATAGATGAACTGTCCCTGTGCATCACTCACTGCTACATGAAAGCTTCGAGCAATGCTATCTTGCATGCCCATTAGAAATGGCATTCCCAAATCTTCAATCCTTGAATGGAGACAGTTCGGTGTAGCGACAACCGATAATTTGTTCGCGGCACTATTATTTTTTGCAGACATCCGACCATCCTTTGATCGCAGAGGCCATTCTGACCAATGCGGCACTCAGTTCATTGTACCTTGGAGTTGAGCAACACGGTCAACCTCGAGCAGGAGACCCCATCGCAGGTCGAGTAACAATAAAACTGACTTCTCCCAATAAAACCGACTCAGTGAGATTGATTGGGTGAAGTGACGCCATTGAGATTAAGTTGGATTGATATAAAAAGATTGGTGCAAAAAAACAAAGGGCTGCTTATTGAGCAGCCCTTTGGATCCCTTGAAGCGACTATGATCGGACAATCAATTAACGACGTCCAGATTTGATCTTTACTTGTAATTTAGAGATCAGGTGTACGGCCATCTTCTCCTGGACTCGACACATTTTTAACTCGTCTTTACGATAGGATCGCTGAGACGGAGTCAATGTTCCCGTTTCAAGCTCCATTTCATAATCTAACTTGCTGGAACGAATACCCTCAAGTTCTTTGGTCTGTTGCTTGAAAAGCTTAGTCACGCCACTGAGAGGAGCCACTTCGATCCACTCTTCTTTAGCGCGATACCAGCTGACCATACGCAAGAAGCGCGCTTTGTTCTTAGCCAAAGTAAAGCGCGGATATTGAGACTCATCGAGATCTAAAATATTGTCGATGAGATCCAAGTCGACGTTGTCTTCAACTTCCTCAATGTTCTTGAGAGCTTTGAATTCTTTCTCGAAATCTTTCTCGAGAGTTTTTTGACGATGGGGTTCGCCATCATAGGGTTCACTACCTTCCGATGCTTCAAACTCACTGGAGTCCAAATCATCGTTCAATTCTAAATCGGTATCGATATCAGTATTTACGCCCACGTTCTTTTCTCCCACGAGTTCCATTTTAAGGCAAAACAGTGCCAATGTTGTCACCCTTGCTCCATCCAACCAGAACAAGGGATTCATCGTTATACATCAACAAACCTTGATGTCGCAATATGTCATTTTTTTATTAGGGAGAATTATTTTCAAGTAATATCAACAAAGTACCACATCTTGAATAGACCTCGCCTAGCTGCCGTCATAGTTTCCCTTCCATGGAGTGCCAAATTAAGAACTCAAAATCATTCCCTCATCGATTTCAAATCCTGTTCGGCATTGCCGCTCTCGTGCTAATTGGATGCCAAAATCCCCGTGAAACAGGACGCTGGTACCAGACCTCCCCAAGCTCCCATCAAGAGTTAGGGGTGATCGTCAGCGGCGCCAGCAAATCGCAGATTCAGTCCCTCATTGAGGCCAAGCAAATCGGAGCAAGAACTCTCTCAGGCCCAGCCGGCACCTATGAAATTTATGGCGTCTCGATGGATGAGGCGAAAACTCTGTTTCCCGGAAACCCGCTCAGCCCCAATGCCTTCGTAGACTTCAATGATCCACTCACTCAGGAAATTCAGGCCTACCCAACACTGCCCGAACAGCTTCTTCAGCTGGAAATCATTCAGGCTCCTAAAGCTTGGCAACAAACCAAAGGCGCCAATAGTGTTATTTCTGTTATAGACACCGGTATCGCCTGGAACCACCTAGACTTTGATTTTCAAAAGCAGCATCCCTTATTTAATGAAGGTTGGAACTTTGGAGATGGGAATAAGGATCTGACCGACCTCACCGCCCACGGCACGGCGGTTGCGGGGCTCATTGCCTCCTCACGTTTGGGCGTGGCGCCGGAGGCACGAATTATACCCCTAAAGGTCATTAACTCTCAGTACAAGATCGATGAAGCCTCTGTGATTGCCGCCATTCGCTATTCCCTCGAACACAATATACTGTTAATTCACTTTTCTTTGGGTAAGCCGAATGTCAGCGAGGTTTTTTTAGAACTTATGAAAGACGTCGAGCGCCAAGGAGCCCTCGTGGTCGCGGCCGCTGGCAATCAATCTCAGAGCTGCGAGCAGTTTCGCCAATACCCAGCCGGCTTGGACTCAATGAGTGTTTTGAGTGTCGGTGCCACTCTCCTCGATATACAAAATCCATTTATGTACGCTTCCTACTCAAACTTTGGGGACTGTGTCGCGATGGCGGCCCCAGGTGGTATTTCAACTCTTGGCTTGTGGGCTCCAATTTGGCAGGATGGCCAATCCTATTATCGATCAGTGGTGGGCACATCAATGGCAGCACCCTTGGTGAGCGGTGCAGCGGCCCTGCTTCAAAGCATTCACCCTGAGTGGAAAGGGCCAGAGATTCGCTCATTCCTTTTGGACACCACCGCTAAGTCAAACGAGTTGTGGGGTTATGTGCACTCACAAGGGCTCTTACAAATAAAACTTCCCTAGGAGCGATTTCAAACGCTAACCTACGGACTCACAAACTAGAGAGCGGCTTTACACTGATTTGGAGGGAGAGTCATTGCTGCGTCCGGAGCTTCTTTGGAGAGATAGGAAAAATGGACTTTCCAAGCTGGCCGTTGCGCCATCTTCTCGAGGAGTTCGTTAAAACTATTAGACTTAAGTTCTTTGATGTTCGCAGTGACTTTGTAAAGTCTTTCAACATCAGCTTTTCGTCGTTTTTCATCACTTGTGAAAAGTGAGCCAAAGAGACTTTGTTTGGACTCAGTGGCACCCAAATTAGCAAACACTTCTGCGTCCAATCGAGACTTTTCCTGCATCAAACGGGCCTTTAGCACTGAATGGCCTTCAACAGCTTTTGATTTAGTGATAGCGGAAAACACTCTCTGAATAAGGTCCTTGATACCGAGTCTGATTTTCGACGGTTCACTGTGACTTTGATCGCCCACCAGCTGCAAGCCCACAAGAATGTGGTAACGCAAGGCTTCGACCAGAAGTTCTTGATCATCGATCAACTCGGGCACTAAAACTAAATTTTCAGCCAACTCTTCCCATCGAAACAAAAATCGATTCTCGATGAAAGGGCGAAACACTTGCAGATTCACCAAGGAGTATCGAGCTACTTCTTGTTTAATTAAATCTAATTCAATTCCTATGGGTGTTTTGGTGAAATGGACAAAGCGAGTCCCTGATTTTACGTCTTTCGTACTAATGTAAACTTCAAAAATTTGCATAAACGCACGGACGTCAGTGAGGGGGTAAACCACCTCCTCAAAGCTCGTCGGCCTAAGCTCGACATTACGAAGCGCTAAGTTTTTAACTATTTCAGGCAAGACACGGTCATTCACCTTAAGAAGCTGGTCCAAAACCTTAGGACCATGCGCGGCTTGGAACTGAATGATTTCGTCCATGGTCCACCGCAACCGATCGATCGAATTAATTTGAGAGGAATAGACTTTCAAAAATCTCTCATAAGCTCCAGCATCCGACAACCGAGGTAGCCAAGTTTCAGAAAATGAGCTTCGATCATCAGCCGGAATTCCTTGGGCATAGACACTTTCAAAAGCAGCCCCGAAAGTGGACCAGTACTCATCTGCAAGTACAGGTCGTAACTTTTCCTGGTACTTTAAAAGAATCGACAAAACCTTATCCTGTCGCTGTTCATTTTCAATGACATACCTCCTGATCATCTCTTCGATCTGGGTGGTGTCCTTTAAAGACTTTAAAAGCAGCTCAAGGTTTTCATCGCTCAACGGAATCCGCTGCAGGAACGAGGGATTTTCCCTCATAAAATTTCCGATGGATTCTGGCTTTGGAAAACTTCGGAGAAAGGTTGAAAGTTGAATTGAATTTTGAATACGAAAATTCTTGGCAGCCAGAAAAAGCTCCATGACTTCCCCTGTGACAGAAATGTGCGTAAGGAAGTCTCGAATTTCCAGTTCTGACGGTTCCATCGCAATATATTTCTGTACAAACACTTTGAGTGCCTCATTAAAGCCCTGCACCACGGCGTCCGCTTCCTGCTTAGGAAAATCGATTTTTTTTAAAAACTCAAACATCTGCAAACGTCGGCGAAAGATGTTTTTTGAGTTTGCATATTTTAGTAAATCCAAATCGATCACCGGATCTGAAATAAGCCCCGCAATTTCTACCAACTCTCCTGCGGATGGATTCATGGCAAAAAACTGTTCGGCTTTATGTCGCCAAACTCTTCGGTAGGCATCGATTTTGGTACGATCACGCTCAATACTCCTTCCTACGCTCATCGCAAAACTGATGGGCTCCCCAAAGTTCAATGCCGCCATCGCAATGATCACATTGGGATTTCGAACATCCCTATCGAAATCTTTCACATGTTGCTCGTTAGGTTTTAGCTCATAAAACCGCGACCAAACTTTGTATAGAATTTTTCTCTCAGCCAAAGTCAACTTCTCTGATCGATTGTAACTCTCCCAGATTCGATAGGCGCTAAGGAGTTGCTCTATCGTAGGTTGTAAGTTCAAAACCTCGGTCCAAAACTCGACCGTCAGGCCCTTGAAAAGGCCATTTCTAAAAGTCTCTATGAACGAATTAAAATCTAACTTCTGCGGGAGGCTCCGCAAAAACAAACGTTTCTTTTCAAGGAGAGTGATCTGAATTTCAGGGGATGAGAATAGCTGCATCTTACTCATTCTTTCGAAGTCCTGAACATCAAGATCAAGCCCCATCACCAAACTTGGAATTTTTTTGGCGAGCCATCTTTCATAGCGTTCACGTTGGGTCTTAGTTTCGGGTTGGTCCGAACTTTCGCTCATGAAGAGCGAGACCCCCGCATCAACAATCTTCCAAAAGGCCTCTTTGTTAATCTGTTTTTGGGAGAGTATGTGAGTCACCATTTGAAAAACCTCAGGGGATTTATCTCGCTCCAAAATTAACAGAAGTGTTTCTATGGGGGCTGATTCCAGATACGCAATAGCTCCACCTGTCGGCTCCACCATTTGGCTGCGCAATGCCAGCTTCAGCCGATGTAAGACCCCAAGAT
>JBILOD010000258.1:0-5908 GCA_044374645.1 Pseudobdellovibrionaceae bacterium
TCAATGTTCTCCCAGAGGTTTTTCTTGAAACTTTCATTTCAAAGTTACAGCAACGAAATATTCCGCTGATCGCTGATGAAATTCAATCGGGATTATTTCGCACAGGAAGCTTCTTGGCTTCCACGCTTTTGAATGTGAAACCCGACTATATCTTACTCGGTAAGAGTTTGGGTGGAGGTTTAGTTAAGGCCTCTTGCACCTTGATTGCCCGGGATCACTATCAGGATGAGTTTGGATGGCTGCACACTTCCACCAATGCGGAAGATGACTGGTCGAGTGCCATCGCTTATAAAACCATTGAATTGCTCATAGAAAAAAAACGGGAGATTCGGCAGCGGGCGCTCTATTTTGAATCCTTTATGTATCGTTTGGGCGAAGATCTGAAAGTAAAATTTCCAGGAATCATTAAGCGCACAAAGGGTAAAGGTTTTTTCATCGGCCTTGAATTTAATTTCGATCTCGATGTTGATCTTCCCAGTATTCTACGTGGTTTCGAACATAGCGGCCAAGCAACCTATTTGTTCACCAGCTATCTCTTGCACCACCATGGGATTCGCGTCGGAGTCACTCTGAGCGCCCCCGATACCTTACGCTTTGAACCATCGGCATTTATTTCAGATGAAGCGCTCGAGAAACTCTCTCTCGGGCTTCATGATCTAGTGTCTCTGTTGCATCGAAAGTTGATTGGGCGAGTGATCGCCCACTTGTGGACAGAAAGACCCTCTGAAAATTTTCTCGATAAGCCTTCTAAAGCGGCGGCCATCCCAAAATCACTCTCAGAATCAAAAGCCACGCGTGTCGGATTTCTTTCCCATATTATTAATCTTGAAACGCTTAGACGCATGGATGCCTCTTTGGAAGGTGTCTCCGAAAGTGACTTTCGCCGACTCTTCAGACTGAATCTCAATCACACCGCGCCCTTTTGCTATCATCAACAGGAAATCAGGGGTTTGAAAGGTGAGAGCATTATCCTGAATGTGTATGGCCTGTTCATTCCAAGCTATCAATTCGAAGAAGACCTTCGACAACAAACACACCTCACCTTCAAAAAGGTACAAAACGCCGTCGACTTGGCAACATCAGAAGGTTGTCACTATTTCGGCCTGGGCCAATACACCAGCATTGTCTCTATGAATGGACAACTGCTAAAAAATCGAATTCCCATCACGACAGGAAATAGCCTCACTGCCGGTATGGCCGTCAGAGGAATTGAAGATCTGATGAAGAAACGCGGAATTTCAGTGGAAAACGTGCGCATTGGAGTCGTCGGATTCACCGGGAATATTTGCCAAGTGGTTGCACAGCTCCTTGGTGATTTCGGAGCCCCAATGACTCTAATTCATCGGGAGCCCTTCGCTGAATCTCCTCGCTTTCAAGCCGCAGTTAAAACACTGTTTCAACACTCCACTGTTTCGAAAGACACCCTGATTTGTACTCATGACATCAATGCCCTTAAAGATTGCGACGTCGTGCTGGTTGGCACAAACTCGGCTCAGCAATTTATATTGCCCGAGCATCTAAAACCAAACGCCATTGTCTTAGACATCTCCGTACCCAGCAACTTGCATCCCAGTGTTAAATCGTCAAATCAGTTTACTTGTTTTCAAGGGGGCTTTGCTCGTTTTCCTTTTGAACAAGTTCCCGGCCATCATTGGATTCCTGCCGCAGGAACAAAAAACTGGTTTGCATGTATGGCGGAAACTATTTTATGCGGTCTCTACGGCATTAAGGAGTCTTATTCTATAGGAACCCTCAACAAAAACAGCATCATTGAGACTCTGCGCATGGCCGATGAGATGGGTGTTACCTTGGGAGATCTTCGACGTGAACTTTAGAAGGGGTGAGAAAAAGTCCAATCTGCGGCGTTCATTTTGTGCGTTTGGTCTTGTATGGGTACTGATCGGCGGAACCTTAGCCAGGGCAGCTCACTTTAACTACCAGTTGACCGTCAACTCGGAAGGTTATGACCTAAGTATCAAGATGGGTTTCAGAAAGGGAGTCACACTCGCGCAAGTCAGAGGCAATTTGAGAGACCCTTTCTTACTGACACAATTTAATCCCAGCATAAAGAGTGTAAGATATAGTCCCGAAACCACAAAGGACTATCAATCTGAGATGGTCACCCAAAGTTGGGGTCTATCTTCTCTGTTAGTATCCAAATGTCATGAAACTGATTTGATGAGTGAGGCCTGGAACCGAAATTGTGAATTATCAACAAATCTCGGTCAGGGCGGAAAATTTATGGAATGGAAGAAGGACGCCACATTCTGTACGACTCAAGAAAATTCTCAGGAAGTAACCTGTCGCATTGATATCTCAGGGAAGGCTAAACCAGTTTCCATTGCCGGACTGACTTTGATCTCCGAACGCACATTCACCCTCAAGGCGAAAGAACCTGCCGTCAAACACTTTTTGCAATTATGGCTTTATGGAAACCAAGGAAGCTATTCGTCCTCCCTTACGAAGAACACCTATGAAGAGATTGGATTTCGTGAAGTTGTAGAAAACGGATTTCAAAAAGCACTTCGCAATAATCAATCCGCGGTTGCTGAGGTGACAGGAACCTTTGAACTTCCCGATTGAGTGCGTCCCGAATGAATCCTGGTAGCAGGTATCAAGAACCTCCTTCTATATCCACTAATGGTTACAATGACTATCAATAGAATTTCGATAGATCCTCACTGAAAGTATGAATGCTACGGCGCTAAAGGCCATCGCCGTCAAACCTACCGAGGGAAGGTTTAGCAGTTTTCCGTCTTCGCCCTTAACCAAAATAGCACCCGCCAGCAAACTGGCTCCTGCTGTTGCCAAATGCTGAACACTGACGATGCAACTCAGATAACGCCCGCGATCTTCAGGTCTGGCGACTGAGGTAATCAAGGTCATCGCAGGTGTCAATCGACCACCCATCAAAACAAAAAAGAGCGACACCAGTAAAACAACCAAAACCACAGAGTTAGAAAATACATTGGTCACCAAATAAATCGGAAGCAGGGATGCTAACAAAGCCCAGCGGAATGTGCGGGTACGACCCAGCTTATCGGTGAGCTTACCAAATCCAATGGCAGAGAGGAGCGACGCCACCCCAGCGGCCAAATACACCATCGGCAATTGCGATTCTGGAAGTCCTCCGTTGTTGACAATACTAGTAAATAAAAATGGATTAATAGTAAAATGCCCAAGAATCAAAACCGCCATAAATGCGATCCCCCCCCAATATTCTTTGTTTTGGAGAACCACTCTCAGAAACATTTGTGGACGCTGATGCGCCTCGTTCTTAACAATCAGGTGCTCCGTCATTTCTGGCATCCAGCGTTTGACTCCAACGATCATGGCGACACTAAAAAGAGCAAGCATAAAGAATGGGCTTTGCCATCCAACTTTATTAGATAGGAATAACGCCAAAGGCACCCCCAAAATGGACGCTAACGCAAAGGCCGACATCAATATGCCTAAGGCAGTTCCCCGCCTCTCGATCTGAATTGTGTCACTGACAATGGTTATCAATAGCGAGCCACAGACTCCGGCGAAAAAACCAGTGACAGCACGAGCAACCACCAGGTACTCAAAATTCGTGGCGAATCCACAGACCAAGTTGCTGATCATAAACCCGACGAGTACCCGGACTAAGAAGACTTTGCGATCATAGCGGTCAATAAAAAATGCCCCACCCAAACCGCTCAAGCCTGCAAAAAGGGTGAACGCAGCGACCAATAGGCCAAACGCCGACGCGCCCACATTAAAAACACGCATGAACATTGGGCCAAGTGGCATTAAAATCATAAAATCAACAATCAAGCAAAAATGAATTAACACCAATAAGAGCAAAATGGTTTTTTCCTTTTTGGTAAACACGCCGTCCCCCACTATTTTGTTGATCGTTCAAAGTAACCTCTTTAGCCTAACGATAGATGAATATCTTTGTCACTGGCGCAAATGGATTTTTAGGATCACATTTAGTTCGTCGACTTCACACCATGGGAGCTGCGGTCTACGGTTTGGTTCGCCCGAATAGTTCCAGGGACCTCATCAAAGATCTGCCGATCAACCTCATTGAGGGTGACATTACCGACGATCTCTATAATTTCAATTTACCCCCGCTCGATGGTGTCTTTCACTTGGCGGCCGCCATGGGGACCTCACGGGCAGTTTCAGAAAGACTGCAAACCGTCAATGTGACCGGCACCCAGAATGTGGTCAATTTCGCCTGCCATCATTCAGTCAGACGCCTGATTCATGTTTCCTCAACGGTTGCTTTTGGTGCGCTCGCCCACCCTGGTAAGCCCTTTAATGAAGACAGTTGTTCGCCCTTCAAGCACCACCACCTTAGAAACTTTGAATCCAAACGCCAAGGGCAAGAGTGTGTTTTAAGGGCCGTGCGCGAGCAAAACCTTAATGCCGTCATTGTTAATCCGAGTCTTATTTTTGGCTCCGGTGATGCCCGCAAAGCCATTCGTAGTGGCAACATTAAAATTGCCCAAGGAAAGGTGCCCTTTGCACTTCCTGGAGGAGTCAATATTGTAAGCGTTGATGATGTTGTTGATGGTATGATCGCTGCCTGGGAACGTGGGCGAATCGGCGAATGTTATATTTTGGGAGGTGAAAATGTTTTCACCAAAGACCTATTCGGTTGGATTGCCGAAGCTGCGGAACAACCACCCCCCCAGCGAGTCGTCCCATCGTGGCTGCTGAAGGGGGTCTCCTGGATCAATGATACTTTTGGAATTGATTCCGAAGTTAATCAAGAAGCGGTCGAAAGTTTACTGCTCTACCACTGGTGTGACTCTAACAAGGCTATGAAGGAGTTAAATTACCGGCCTCGCCCTTCTAAACAAGCAGTTTTTGAATCAGTCCGATGGATGCAAGATCATGGCTTACTTTAATTGGAACGAGCAGACTGCCGATCGATTGGCAGAGCTGTATCAAGAGCGAGATGATCTCCTGATAGATCTTGACGGCACTCTCCTTGAAAACCTTTCTCCTCTGTTTTTGTGGGGCAATGTTTTTTTGATGGTTAAACGATTCGGTCCCATTTTTGGTTGGAAGAACGTTTTTCCCAAAACCAAAGAATGTTTAGAACTGGTGTTGAGAAATCCTGATTGGAAATCCACCACGAATTACGCAACACTCGAAAAAGCTTTTCTGGAATGGTCCAAAATATCGAAGGATCACGCACTCGAAGGCCTATGGGATTTTTACCGCAAAGACTTCCCCCGATTACACCCTCTCACGACCCCAGTTCCTGGAGCACGAGAAGGGCTAGACGCATTACGAAGCGCAGGGAAAACTTTGTATTTAGCCACGAATCCCATTTGGCCAAAGGAATGTGTGCTTAAACGATTGGAATGGGCGAATGTCCCATCGACCTGGTTTGCCAACATCACCCACTCTGAGAATTGGAACGTCTGCAAGCCCAGCCCCCTCTACTACGAGAAAATTCTGACCGAATGGCAGTTAGATCCACATAACACTTTGATGATCGGCAACGATGTTAAGAAGGATGGTTCTTCGATTCAAGTTGGAATTCCCTGTTTGATTCTTCCAAATGTGGGTAAACAATATGCCTGGCGAAAAATTGCCGAAGCGTTTCGGCGGCAATAGGGCAGGAGCAATCTCGCTTTGAGCCCAAGTCAGATAGGCTATCAATTTTCATTTACTCCGCACCCTTTAAGATTAAATGTAGCTTCATGCCCTCATCCAGAGCTTTTTTGAAATCATTTGAAAAATAGGTGACATCAATAATTCTACTGCTAGACCAATAGCCTTCGCTGAGGTCGATTTTGTCTATATCAATAGTACAGGTCGCTGTTGTCCTGCCACTTTGCAAGCACCGAATTGCGGACTGTTGCCAGTCAAATTTATCCTCAAGAGGATGGTTTCTGGAATCACGCAAACTATACATTCTAAA
>JBILOD010000259.1:0-5907 GCA_044374645.1 Pseudobdellovibrionaceae bacterium
GCCTCCTTTAACCACACCTTGTTCAATCAAACTTTCCAGTTGGCCCGCGTCTAATTCTGAGATCAGGTTCATCTGTGAATCCAGAATTCCATCTTGATCTGTTAGGAAAAACATTTTCTTAATTTTCATGGCCTCAGCAATGCGGCTCGCTGCCCAGTCGGCATTGATATTATAAGCTTCGCCTTTTTTGCCAACGCCCACGGGTGCAATCACCGGAATCAATGGGCCGGAGCGAGAGACTCCCGGTTTTAGTTGGTGGTCCATCAACGCTTGAATCGAAGCGATATCGACTTTTTCAATGAGGCCCACTTGTTGCAAACGAGGGTCGGCTTGGCGACATTGCAACAAAGACGCATCAGCGCCTGACAAACCAATAGCGCGAACTCCTGACTGATTAAGTGCACGCACAATACGGTGGTTGACTTGGCCGCACAAAACCATCTCTATGACTTCCATCATTTGCGGAGTGGTGACGCGTAGACCGTCCACAAATTCCCACTGGATTCCACGTAGGGTGAGTTCTTTATTGATACTGGGACCGCCACCGTGGACGAGAACCAAATTAATTCCCACGGAATGAATCAGTGAGAGGTCTTCGCAGAGTGCCTGAACCAAATTGTGGTCCTGTAAAGCGGCTCCACCGAGTTTAATCAGCAATGTCTGATGACGGAATTTTTGAATATAACCGAGCGAAGCCAATGTGGCCTCGAGAGTGTTCGGAAGGGTCATGAATACTCCGTGTTGATTTCGACATATTTTTTAGAAAGATCACAACCCCAGGCTGTGGCTTCTTCTGTTCCTGAATGCAACTCCGCTTTAATGTAAACAGTATCTCGCTTCAAACTCTGACGAAGGGCTGCGCGATCAAATTCAACCACACTGCCTGCCATAAAGACCGGAGTGCCTTGAATTGAGAGATCCATTTTTGCCAAAACACTCGCTGGAACTCTTTCTGCTCCTAAACGAGCCACGATGCGACCCCAATTAGGATCTTCGCCATGAATTGCCGTCTTAATAAGTGGGCTGAGAGTCACTCCGCGAGCTGCCTTTCGAGCTAACTCCTGAGATGGCGCTCCCGTGAGTGTGACTTCGATGAGTTTTGTGGCGCCTTCTCCATCACGGGCAATGGATTTTGCCAAGGTTTGCATAATGTGAGTCATTGCCGTTTGAAATTTGTATTCGTCATCGGCGGTTTCAATCCCACACTGGCTGGAGCCATTGGCCATCAAAAACACACAGTCATTGGTTGAGCTGTCGCCATCCACGCTGATCATATTGAAGCTCAGATCAACGGTTTGGTGAATGAGTTTTTGCGCGCGCTCTTCGGAGAGAATCGCATCGGTCAACACATAGCCAAGCATTGTGCCCATATTGGGGTGAATCATGCCCGAACCTTTACAGAGGCCAGTGATGCGAACAGTTCCTGTGCTGAGTGCCACCTCTGTCGTCGCGGTTTTTGGCACCAAGTCCGTGGTCAAAATGGCCAACGCAAATGCCTCGGCGTTGTCCACGCAACGCTGGATGAGTTCTGGCATGGCGGCATTGATTTTCTCGAAGGCTAGATGTTGGCCGATCACTCCGGTTGAGGCGGTGAGAACCTGATGAGTTTCGCAACCAAGATATTGAGCAGCTGATGCCGCCATCTTCAAATTGTTTTCGTCGCCGAGGGTCCCCGTGGCCGCATTGGCTTGCCCACTGTTTGTCACAATCGCGCGAATTTGAGAGGACGGCAAAATCGATTGGCAGTAGCGAATCGGCGCCGCCTTCATTTCATTGAGGGTGTAAACACCCACAGTTGTGGCTGGGTGCTCGGACAAAATCAAGCCCAAATCAGGGCGGTATTTTCTGACACCACTGTTAATACCACTGGTGGTGAAGCCCTTCGGGAGAGGAGTGCGGGAAATGCCCGGACCGGTTTGAATGTGTGAATGAGTCATAGTAGTCCCTCGCGGTGAAGAAGACCGGTGTGTACAGGCCATCCCCACAGTTGATTCATGTTTTCAATCGCTTGAGTGGCGGCGCCCTTCATTAAATTGTCGATACTCGAATATAAATAAAGTTTATCGTTGTCCACTTTGTAGGTGATATGAGTGCGCGCACTCCCCACAACCTTTTTGAGTGAAAGCAGAGGGGCACCTTCGATGGAATCGGCGGCAGCATGGCGCACTAAAGGATAGTTGGAATAGGCGGCATCAAAGGCTGCAGCCACATCATTAAGACTGCCTTGATTTTGCAACCGCGCATAAATGCCAGCAATGATACCTCGGCGCACAGGAATGAGGGTGGTTGAAAACATAGGGTTGATTGGGGTCTGTGTGAGTTTCTCAATATGCTCGCAGATCTCCGGAAAATGTTGGTGTTTGCCGACCTTGTAGGGCAAACACTCACCCTCGACTTCGGCAAACAACTGCGATTCAGAGGCTTTTTTGCCCGCACCTGTAGTGCCTGATTTAGCATCAATCACGATAGAATCGAGTATCAATAGATTCTGTTTAAGGAGTGGAATCAAGGCCATTTGGACGGCGGTGGCATAACATCCTGGATTCGCCACAAGTGCACCAAAATTGGATGGGGGTTGAGTCGTTGTTGACGTGCGAGATTGGAAGTTCACGAAGGGACTCAGGCCATAGTGCGCCACTTTTAAAAGTTCCGGGGCCTTGTGGTCAAAACCATACCACTCGCGAAAATTGGAGGGGTTCTCGAGGCGAAAACCACCACTCACGTCAATCACATGGGCTGAGGCTTTCAAAAAAGCGGGAGCCAGCTCGACAGAAGCCTCGGCGGGTGTGGCCAAAAATACCACATCCAACTGTGAAGCATTCTCAATCAATTGAGGAATCGTCATCATTGTCACGGGACGTTCGATGGATTCCGGTAACCAATGTTGTAAATGAATCTTTGACTCGTTGATTCCGAGGGTGAGGCTTTCAACATAGGGGTGCTGAAGTAGGCCGCGGCCAAGCTCCATTCCAGAGTAGCCTCGGGCGCCAACGAGCCCTACGCGCAAACGGCGCGACGACGGCTTTTTAGGTTCTGTGGATAATGAATAAGTATGCATACAGAAGCATAGTTATGCATCGAAAATGGATATGTCAAGTTTAAATTCGTTTTATGCTTGCATTGAGTGTGAAACTATGCAAGCTAGACGTCTTCAAAAAAAAGGAGCTGCGAATGTCTGAAACAAAGAAAGTCGTCTTAGTTTATTCGGGTGGACTCGATACAACGGTTTGTATTCCGCTCATGAAAGAAGAGTACGGATACAATGAAATCATCACAGTGACAGTCGATGTGGGGCAGCCCCGTGAAGACATTCTGCAAGCGGAAGAAAAGGCGAAGGCTTTGAAAACCACGCATTTTACTGTTGATGCACGAGCTGAGTTTGCTGAAAAGTTTTGTTTCGCGGCCGTAAAGGCCAATGCCTATTATGAAGGGTATCCATTGAGCACTTCGATTGCGCGCCCGTTGATCAGTCAAAAGGCGGTAGAAGTCGCGCAAAAAGTGGGAGCCACGGCGTTTGCTCACGGCTGTACCGGCAAAGGCAACGACCAATTTCGTCTGGAGTACATCTTGCGAGCGATGATGCCCAATGCCACCATTCACGCTCCTGTGCGTGAAAAGAATATGACGCGCGTTTGGGAAATTGACTATGCACAATCGCGTAATTTGCCGATCAAGCAAAGTCTCGAAAAAATCTGGAGCATTGATGAAAACCTTTGGGGCCGATCTATTGAAGGTGGACGCCTTGAAGATCCTAATTACGCTCCACCGGAAGAGATCTTTCAATGGACCAAAGGCCCCATGGCCGCATTGAATGAACCATCCGAAGTGACCGTGGAGTTTAAAAACGGTGAGCCAGTGGCTATCAATGGTGTCACTCTTGATCCTGCAGCTTTGATTGCGAAAGCCAATCAGCTCGCTGGAGATAACGGTATTGGACGCATCGATATTATGGAAGACCGTATGTTGGGACTTAAAGTTCGTGAAAACTACGAGTGTCCAGGTGCCACTTTGATTTTGACAGCCCACAAGGCTCTCGAAGCCTTGGTTCTCACTCGTGATGAATTGCGTTTCAAACAAGTGGTTGATCAAGAATGGTCCCGTCTTGCTTACGAAGGTTTGTGGCTCGATCCATTAAAAGAAGACCTCGAATCTTTCATTAATACCACCCAAACTCGTGTGAGCGGTGAGGTGGTCATGCGCCTTTATAAAGGTCATTGCCAAGTGGTCCGTCGCTCGAGCCCTTGGGCGCTTTACTCTGAAGCTTTGGCGTCGTTTGACAACGCGGAAGCGTACGATCAGCGTGATAGCACCGGCACCGTCAAACAATTTGGTTTACAGTCGCGCATGTATTTACAATTGAAGGGTCAACGATGAGCAAACTTTGGGGTGGACGATTTAGCGAGAAGACGGAACAACTTGTTGAGGAGTTTTCTTCCTCGCTGAGTCTTGATCAACGCATGTGGCGTGAAGACATTCAGGGTAGTCTCGCCCACGCCAAGATGCTCATGCAGCAAAAGATAATTTCGGCAATGGAAGGGCAGGCGATTGTTGCGGCCCTTCAAGAGATTGCCGGTGAACTTGAAACTGATTTGGCCTCTGGTAAAACGCCGTTCTCTCCGGATTCAGAAGATATTCATTCTGAAATTGAACTGCGCCTAAATCAAAAAATTGGCCCCACGTCGGGCAAGCTTCACACCGCCCGCAGTCGTAATGATCAGGTGGCAACAGATCTGCGTTTGCATTTGCGAGCCCAGATCAATTTATTAGATCAGGATCTCCTCGCTTTGCAAAAATGGATTCTGACGACCGCCCAAGGGCATCTTGAAACTTTGTTGCCTGGATTAACACACATGCAGCACGGTCAGCCCGTCAGCTTGGCTCATCATTTGATGGCCTACTTTTGGATGTTCAAACGCGATCGTTCCCGTTTGTCCGATTGTGTTCAGCGCCTCAATGTTTTACCCTTGGGGTCGGCGGCTTTGGCAGGAACCTCTTTCCCCATCGATCGTCGCATGGTCGCCGCTGAATTAGGCTTTGCTGATGTGACCGAAAATAGTTTGGATGCCGTTTCTGATCGTGATTTCGTGGTTGAGTTTCTGTCGAACGCGGCCACATTGATGTTGCACTTATCTCGGTGGGCGGAAGAGGTGGTTTTGTGGAGTATGCCTGAGTTTCAATTCATTGAACTCGCGGATTCCGTCACCACCGGCAGTAGCATTATGCCGCAAAAGAAAAACCCGGATGTGTCGGAATTGATTCGGGCCCGTACGGGACGTGTGAATGGTGCTCTCATGGGTATCCTAACCGTGATGAAAGCTTTACCGCTGAGCTATCAGCGTGATCTTCAGGAAGATAAATACCATTTGTTTGAAGGCATTGATAGCGTGCGCTACTGTGTGCGATTGATGCTTTGTCAGATGCAGAAAGCTCAGTTCCGTAAGGAAAAAATGGCAAAGACAATTGCCGGAGATGCGTCGAATGCCACGGATCTTGCAGATTACTTGGCGAAGCAAGGTCTGCCGTTCCGTGAAGCCCATGAGGTGGTCGGACGTATCGTGCGTTTTTGTTTAACTAACCAGGTTGCCATCGAAGACCTGACGCTGCTGCAGTTGGTAGAGTTTCACCCACTCTTTAAAGAAGACGTGCTCGAAGTGGTTAAGCCCTTGAATGTGATGAAGGCTCGTACGAGTGAAGGGGGAACAGCCCCAAGTGCTGTGGCTGTACAGATCGAAAAGGCGCTCCAATCATTGAGTGAAATTTAAGCATTGAAAGTGCTATTACCACTGGTGGATAGCACCTGCAGTTGGTGGCCACCGATTTCGAAACACCTCAGTCAACCGCTTCGTACTGGGCAGCAGCGCTAGTGGGTCGAGCTCGCCATGGATCAGAGGCCGCGTCTCATTAATG
>JBILOD010000260.1:0-5896 GCA_044374645.1 Pseudobdellovibrionaceae bacterium
ATACGGACTTATTAATGATTCTGACTCTTGCATCCGCACCCGCCGGAAATTGAATCGGACCTTGGGGGTCGACCCGAATGCCCTCATTTGCACCACGATCATAAACAGTAATTGTGCGAATGGTTGGAATTGATCCTGTGCCCTTAACGCAGGCTAAGTCTGCACCATCACCATCCTCATCAATTCCATTCCCACAAAACTCGATTGCACTAGTAACTCCACTTGAAGCCACCAATTGCTTAGTAATTTCAAATGAGAAATGGCATGGATCACTCGGCGGATGATCCCATCTTAATCTAATTGAGAAGGAATCTATAGATCGTCCATTGGTTTGCACTTTATAAACCGTCTCACGAGGATTAGAAAGTAACTGCTGAGTGGCAACCGGCTGATGCTTATGTCCATCCCAATGGGTTGGACTGAACTTTTCGATCCAGTCTACAGGACAGCTTGAAACTACGCGAAAACCGTCTACCTGACTGGTCGGGAAAGGTGAAATGAGGCTATTTGAATACAGATAGCTGGTGGCCACACTGACTTGATCAGTGCCTGACACTTCCCATATCGATTTATCATAGTTTACGTCTGCAGCTGCAATCTGCGCGAACATTATTAATGAAATACCTACTAAAAAACCTCTTAGCTTCATGAACATTCAGTCCCCCCGATTTTTCTTTATTACATTGACAGACAACTAGCTAGCTAGCATTTTGCCAATCCACTGTAAAATAAGTTCGCATCTCGTCAAACAACTCGGCACCCATCTTTCCACAGGAAGGCTGCACAGACGGTGTGCAAATTCTATCGAAGAACAAATAACCGCCTGAGTCTAGCCTCAGCTTTTACCTATGTGCCACAGGAATTTGAGTTTGTTCCATAAACTCATTGGACTCTTTTTCCCCGGCAAACCGAGAATGATGAAGTCCCGTCCAACGATCAAATCAACACGCAGGTTTGTTTTTTTACCTCGGCCATCACTGACAATAACAATGTCATTGGGGGTGTACGGTGAACTCTGAATTGGAATCTCTGAAATCACTCGCAAGCACGACTGTGCTGCCGACAACGGCTAATTTTTGCTGAATCGGCGGCGTCTTTGTAGAAGTCGGGACAAGACCGACTGCCCCGCCATCGCCAATGCTTTCAATTTTGAAGTCCATAATGATTCCACAGGGACTTGTGAGGGTGATTCGGTCGCCTTCTTTGAGTTCTTCAAAGGTGAGTGGGTCGACGTACTTAATTTCCGTGTCTGCCCTTAATTGTGTGCGGTTGTTGGTAAGCGGGCCAACGGCCCCATGATTGACTTAGACAATGTAAGAAAGCGAGCATCCCCTTAGGGGAACATCCACAAATGGACCTCATGCTAGTCTAAAAATAGACGTTAGCTGTGTCAGACACTTTCGGGAGTGGGTGTAAAATTGAATGTGAACCCATTCAAATCCGAAGGAGGATGCCGCTTATGAAATATTATATTGGACTCGATGCCCACAGCACAACATCAACTTTTGCAGTTGTGGACGAAAATGGACAGTGCATATTGCGCGAAACCGTTAAAACATCGGAACAAAGGCTAGTTCATGTGATCAATAAAATTAATGGTGAACGCCACATGACTTTCGAAGAGTCCACAATTTCTCAGTGGCTGTATCTGCAGTTGAAGGACAAGGTGGACAATCTATTGATCTGCAATCCAACGTATGTGGCGAAAAAGCAGGGTGCCAAAACTGACTTTAGGGATGCCCTTCCTTTGGCACAAGAGCTTCGCACCAATCATTTGCAGCCAGTGTTTCACGATACAAGTCATTGGATGGAGATTCGAGGCACTGTGAGCGGGTACTTGGATATTGTAGAAGAGATTGTTCGTTTTAAAAATCGATTAAAGGCGGTATTCAGAGCTGAAGCTATTCAAACGGACGAGAATAGTTTTTATAAGAATCAATCGCGAGTGAAAGAGTTGAAAAATTCAGCAGCTAAATTTGTTGCCGAAAAGTTATTTAACCAAATAGAGTTTTTGGAATCTGAAAAGGAAAAGTATAGGGAAGTTTTCGAGAGGAATCGAAAGAATTATAAGCCCATTCGTAACCTGATGACTATACCTGGGATCAGCATCATCAGGGCCAATATTATTGCGGCCATAGTATGTCAGCCAAATCGTTTTGAAAATAAGCACAAGTTTTGGGGATATTGCATGCTGGTTCGTCATATCCAAATTTCTGGTGGAAAGATTTACGGCAACAAAAGGTTTTTTGGGAGACGAGAGTTACGAAACGTATTTCTAGGAGCCGCTGAAAATGTGATACGACTAGATGGTGAACTTCGGGATCGATACGACGCCCTTCGAGTTAAAGGAGCTGACCACAAGGATGCCAAAATTAGTTTAGCTCGACAAATTGCTTCAATTGCATTGTGTCTTTTGAAAAACAACGACAAGTATAACGAAAACTATTGTGAGTATTTAAAGGAGCGAAAGAAGTTACGAAAAGATTTTTTTGAACAAAGTTTATAGCTGATAGCCCTTGATTTTTTCGACTAACACATGGAAGTGATGCAGAAGTTGATTCCTTTTTCACGCATGCATTGCCGAAAAAGTAAGTTAATTTTTGATAGGAAAGGATAACTTCGGATGAACCTCAAGGTGCAGGATGAGGCCCAATATTTTCTTAACGGTTTAACGATAAAACACGTCCACATTTAGACTGGCACACCTGCGTTTTTAATCCAGCATTGTTATGGCCTTCGAGGCCCAAACAGAAGAATGAATGCGCTAGAAGCATAAATCCGATCAAAAACAATGGAAGAGGTTCATAGAAAAACTTTTCCATAATGTATTCGAAAAAAAGAGCCGCCAGACACGACGACCGGGGATGCAAGTCACCGGGCTGTTATCCCAAAAAAAACGGGAAATGGAGAAGTGTGCCCTAAACGACTTGCTTTCTTACAGAAGATCACTCAAACAAGAGTGTGTTTGGATAAACCAATTTGAAAACTTCGCTCAAGCAAAGCCAATCATCGATGCGTGGGTGCAGGAGTATAACTCGCAAAGACCTCATCAAACCCTTGGGTATTTAAGCCCCAATGAGTTTTTTGAAAGACAAACTCTCCAAAAAATTGGATAAAATAAGTGTTGAATCTATGGGTGCATTACAAAATTGATGCCTTTGCTCCTTCGTCACTATCACTGAAAAGCCAATTGTTTCTCCCAATCGCAAACTTCCTAATAGCTCTCTCAATCCAGCCGTTATCGATTGGCTCTACATCATTAACGGGGGCAGTATACCTAAATATTATACTCTCGAACCCGATACTCGATGGTGTAAATGTGCGAAATGAGTTGAAAAAACCATTCGCAGTGTTAGTCAAAATGTCTGAAAAAGAAGATTGGTGCGCCCGGAGAGACTCGAACTCCCGACACCCTGGTTCGAAGCCAGGTACTCTATCCAACTGAGCTACGGACGCATTGATGAACGATTTAGCCAAGCTATGAAATAATCTTGGCGAGAGCAAGATTTTTTTATCTCATAGCGACTTAACTGCCTGCGTAGAGTGCTGTATTTTTAATCACTTAACTCAGTCACAAACCTTTTTTTTCGGCCATGGATTTGCTTTAGAGTGGCCGAACTTTACGTGTGGCTTTGAGCACAGATGCCCACTCAAGTGCCAAAGCATCCATGGCCGCATCCGCAAACTCTTTTGGGTCAACACCCAAATCTTCAAGCGCACACGTTCTGACAGGCGTTCCGGCATTGGTGATGTTCACCGCAAAATGGACCATGGTTGAAACAGCACTTTGAGAAGCAATACTGATGGAGAGCTTGCGATCGCCCCAATAAAGATCATCACCATCGCGCCCCAAACTTTGTTCCTCCAAAGCGGGTGACATTTCCACCAAGAGATCTTTGATGATGGCAGCAAAAATCCGTTGAATCAAAACCCCCGTTGCCAGCTCCCGATCAAAAACCTCAATGATAAAGTGAACCATTTCGCCACTCGCAATGGCGCTTTCGGCAATCAGATCTTCCCCATCCACCATGTGCTCAAAACTCACATCACAGGACCCGCGCCATGAAACGACAGAATCTCCTAAAATTCCCAATTTTAAATAAGCGAATAAGGGTTTTAGCTGTGTTCCATCATAGTGAATCGGTTCATTAAACCAGGTCGTTTGCATCGCGAACCCCTCCTCTGACCACTGATCTTTAATTCTTAAACTTCATTCTTAGACTTCACTCTTAGCCTTTAGGCTAACTCACTTTGATACTCGAATAAAGCTCTTTCCAGAGCTTAGGACCAGCATCTTGAGACCTAGTCTCTCTCCTCGTTTAAAAAAATGCAAAACCCGCCGATAATGAATTGGTAGGGGCAAAACAACCTCCCCTAACGAAAGGATGCACATTATGTCAGTGAATTTTGACGTACAAAATCTTTATCAGTTTTTGACCCAAACTCCCGAAGGAGGACTGAGAAAGATGCTGGTCGATGGTAAGCCAATGACAGACCTGCACTTCAACCTAATGATGAAGGTTGTAAGACATGGCAACGAGCAAGATTTTGCGAAATTTTGCGAAACTGGAACGTTTCCACCTGTGCGCTTATCACCAAAGGAGCAACCCATGAAAGAAACTTTCTGGAATGATTGCTTGAAAACTTTTGGGGCTCGCGGTTTATTACAACCTGCTGGGGCGCCTAAAGCAGCTTGATTTATTGAGCTCATGTCCTATTGAGGTTTATGCCGCCGATAGAAAACTCACATCTCGGTGGCATTGACCCAGGTCTTGATAGCTTTGAGTAGCCTGGCACTTGTATGAAGCTTTTAAAATTCAATACTGACAGACGCTGGAGCAGAGACAATGGCAAAGATCTACACGCGACACGGTGACCAAGGACTCACCTCCCTTTTGGGTGGAACTCGCCTTCCAAAATCTCATCCTCGACTACACGCCTACGGAACCATTGATGAGTTAAATGCTCATCTCGGACAGTTGGCCGCACAGATCAAAGCTCCCGCTGAACAAACAGCGCAAACCATCATCTTGAGAATTCAACAGGAATTATTTATTGCTGGTGGGCTGCTAGCCTGTGATGACCCGACCTGGCTCACTAATTTGCCTCGGCTTTTAGAAAGTCACATCGCCCAGCTCGAAACGGAGATCGACTGGTGGAGCGAAACACTCCCCCCCTTGAAAAACTTTATTCTGCCAGGTGGCATCCCTGCTGCACTCACCGCTCATGTCGCTCGAACTGTGTGTCGGCGGGCGGAACGCTGGACTTTCGATGTGCTCCAAGATTCGAAGCCTGAATTTCATTCGGACTACCAAACTGTGCTTAAGTACCTTAACCGACTGAGCGACCACTTATTTACACTGAGTCGGTGGCTGAATCATCAGAATCAAACCCCAGAGACCCCTTGGATCCCAGCGTGAAGTCGAGTCCTGATAGTCTTTGCTTAAATCTTGAGGATTCCCCTGTTAGACTCTAAAGAGTGAAAATAGCTGCATTAAAAGGACAACTTAATCCCCAATTCTTAGAACGCTGGTATCCCCTCGTCGCTTCGACTTTAGTGGGTTACTGTTTAGCGGATTTACTCATTCTCAATTTACGCCCAGCGATGCTGCCCACCAAAGCGCCCCCGACCAAACACGCAGCGCCCATCATTGATCATGCACCTCCCCGCGGAGGCTATAACACTATCACCTCGAAGAATATTTTTAACTGGGATGGCACGATTCCGGATGCACTGACACCCAAAGGAGTTCCCACCAAACCGGGAGCGGAACAAATTCCTGTGCTTTCACAGCTACCGCTCAACCTTATCGGCACGATTGTACATTCTAAACCTGAAAAGTCAGTCGCGAGCATTGAACTCAAGAGCAAGAATCAAAGTATTTCAGTCCGCATA
>JBILOD010000262.1:0-5852 GCA_044374645.1 Pseudobdellovibrionaceae bacterium
CCCCTGATTGTTGACGGCCTTTGGAAACTCGGTCAAACCAAGAAGTCCGATAAAATAGGAAGTGTTTTTATTGTGGGGCTTGATGTGTTCGTCCTTCTCATGCATTGCCGATTTCAGTTCTTCGCGAAGATCTTGGCGATCAAGTGCAGGGCTAGCTGCTGGAACCGGTGCTATATAAATCGGAGTAGGAGCAGTAGCCGGTTCCCCAGACTTTTCTACATTATTAAAACGTTCGCCAAACAAAACGTCAGAGCGACGGCGTTCATCCTTCAGACGAGACTCTTCAATCTTTTCTGTCGCTTTGAGTTCAGTCTCCACTTCAGCACGTTGGCGATTCTTACGAAGCTCTTCAGCTCTAGAGCCAACAAGACTGGTGTCATTTTGCTCCGTCTCTGTTTTAGCGTCTGCCTTTGCGCCAGAAGAGGCCTGGTTCACAATATAAATAGAACGATTCTGCCGAGCCCCTGAGTTCAGAGTTGCACCGGTCGATTTATCTTCAGGTCTACCTTCTGTAGAAAGCTCCTCAGAAGTCACGGGCTCCAACCCAAGATCAAAAGAATCATCCAATTGAGCCTGAGCCACGCTCAACCCAAAAATTGGACTACCAATCAATATCAATAAAGCTAACAACGTTTTCATGGGCACCTCATGGTAAAACTTCCTAAAAATGTAGCAGAGCAATTCTGATGCCACGCTTAACGAAATACCGACAGGATCCTATCTTGTTGTATTTATTAAATTTATAAATACTACACAAATGGGAATGGGCCGTTTTTGGTTCCTGCAATTTAAGATTTTACCTGATCAACTGAACTTTTTTCTTGAGGTTTTAAGAAGAAAGCTCTATTCAACTATCTCCGATTTAGCGATGCCTCGGTGGTGGAACTGGTAGACGCGCTGGACTCAAAATCCAGTGCCTTCACGGGCGTGGGAGTTCGAGTCTCCCCCGAGGCACCAATTTAATAAACCGCCTTTCTGGCGGTTTTTTTATTTGTGGCTATCAACTCTCTTCTAATAAGATAAATTTAGTCAAAGCCGAGATAAAGCGGGGACCCTATGTCACAGAATCGTAGTCAACTTTTGCAAATCTATAAAACTGATTTTCTTGAAGCCCTAAATACTCTTAGTCATAGCTGGGCTAAACTTCAAAATGAAAGTCTTCCCGATGTCACTACAAAAAATCTAGATGAATTGGAAAGCTGGGAGGCCCTCACCTCTCGATTTGCCCGTTGCACGGATATTTTTCTTAGCAAATATATCCGTCTTTTAGTTTTAGATTTGGATCCAGGTTTTCGTGGCGAAATGCGTGACTACCTTGATAAGGCAGAAAAAGCCTCCCTTATTTCCGATGCCGATCAATGGATGAAAATCCGAGAACTTCGAAATAAAATTGCCCATGAATACACCAAAGAGGACTTACAAAACACTTTGAAGGAAGTTTTACGATTCACTTCTTTCGTTCTCACTGAGCTTAAGAGATTTCAAAATTGAGAATCACAGATCAACAGATCAGACAATTTCATGAGGTCCTCAAAAGGTTTTTCGGTACCACCGAATATAAACTTTTTTTGTATGGAAGTAGATTGCATGATCACCTCAAAGGTGGCGATATTGATCTCTTAATCGTAACCACCGATGATGGTGTTGATTTGTTTAAAGAGATTCACTTAGACCTGTTGGTCGAGCTGAAGAAGAAACCGGATATCGGCCAACGACGAATTGATTTGAAGGCTGCGACTTCGCACCATTTGTGCATTGATCCTTTTTTGATCACCATTAAGGATGAATTGATCGAGTTATGAAATTGCAGAAACCATCATCGGTATGCGGTTGGCGTGGTTAAAACCTAATGAACCAAAAGTTAAATTCATAATAAATGACACCACAATTGAACCGAAGGGCCAATGGCTTCGAACTCGCTGACAGGGTCGACGGGAACATGACTCCCGGAATCGATTGGTCTATTGACGAGTCATCAAAGCTACATTACGAATGGGCCAAATCAGGAGGTTACGATGATTGACCACATTTCCTTGTCAGTTGCGGACTTGCAAAAATCTAGGAACTTCTATTTGAAAGTTTTTGAAACACTTGGATTTAAAGTTTGGGTTGATGAAAGAGACTATGTTGGCTTTGGAACGCAAGAACGACCACATTTTTGGATAAACCAAGGCACGAAAAAGAACCAAGTTCATATTGCGTTTCCAGCGAAGAACAGGTCAACGGTCGATTTGTTCTACGATATTGCAATGAAAAGTGGTGCCATCGATAATGGAAAACCCGGTCTCCGCCCCGAATACCATAAAGACTACTATGGCGCATTTGTGATTGATCCTGATGGTAACAACATCGAAGCCGTTTGCCATAAGCCTGAATAGTGTTCTTATGTTTTCGATTAGTAGCACGGCGATTCTTAAAAAAATGTGTCTTACGAAAGCGATCTTGCTTTCATAGGAAACATACTTCTATGACAGATGGAGGATTCATGACACGAATATTATTCTTAGGATTTGGTTATTGTTCCAAAAGAATGAAAGGTGCAGCTTCCATTTGCATTGGGCAAAGCAATGAATTGAAAAATGGTCGTAAACGCCTGGCCATTGGAAGTTCCGGAAATTGACACTAGGTATTCGATTTCGGCATTAGTGCAGAGAGTGCCATTGTAAGCCTCAAAGTATAAGACCTGCGCGCCATTCCATTGATATACAAGATCTTGCTTTTCCTGGTGAGACATTGGTTTTGAAGATTTTAAGAAAAGACGATCCATAGTAGAAGGAGTGAGCTGTCCCACGCGACATCCGCCCTGAACAAGAAATGATGGTCCACTGCAACCAGTAATCTGAATGGACCCGCTGCTAGGTAACACTCCAAATAAAGCAGCAGTATCTGAACCACCGAATTCCCGTATGATTCCGAACCCAGTTAAATCAACAGTAGCATTTGCAAATGAAGCGAACATTAAAAAAGCCAAAACCAATATTTTCATAAAGACTCCTCCTCTTTTCAAAGGACAGTATTTACGAGGGGCCTACTTGGCAATAAATTACTTGGGAAGTTCAACAACGCGGCATCTACGAATGATTCATTGGGCATGCACTTCATTTGCATGTGCTTAGCGAATTTGACTCCACTCACGCCCAGGAGAATCTACAGAAATCATTTCCACTAGGTTTTGATCCCGAGTCGTAACAAAAAGTGTTTTTCCATCATGACCGCCAAAGCACAAATTCGTAGGGAACTTACCCTTCAATGGAATAGAGGCCACAACCTTACCGGTACTATCGACGACATCTACGGCTTGTCGCTGAATTCTGGTGATATACACATTCCCCCTGACGTCTGTACGAACGCCATCAACAGTATCTGGTTCGAATGTGTGAAGCTTTTCAATTTTAGCCTGTGACGGATTCACCTCACCGCTTCTGAAAGTTGAGAGATCCAATACAAAGAGTTCCCCTTTGATCGACTCAGTAAAGTACAACTTGGTCTCATCCGGGCTAAGATCCAATCCATTAACGGCTTTCAAGTCCGTTGCCAAAAGCTCTAAAACACCACGTGGACTGATTCGATAAATGGACCCGGGCTTGCCTTTTTTCCAGCTTGGATCTGTCAGGTATATGGAACCATCGCCCGCTATGGCCATATCATTTGGCTGATTCAGTGTTTGGTTCTCCAGATAGACACTGAGGCTCTTAGTCTCTATATCAATGCGATAAACACGATGATTTTTGTAATCAGAAACGAACATTTCGTTTGTCGGACTAATTCGAATTGAACTCGATCTCCCGTTATCTGGCAATTTGAGCCACTCAACAAAAACACCACTACTGTCTGAGACTGCAATAGATCCGGGGCTCAAAATATTGGCCGAATAAATGCGACCAGACCTATCCACCGCAGGACCGTCAATGCTCATATTTTGTGGGCCTGGCTGATTCAATGTTCGAGATTCGCGTTCCGACAAAGCATCTCCTGAACGCCCATTTGAAGCATTGGGCGTTTGGCCAATGCCCGTAACGGGCCATACAAAGAACACTCCAACAAGAAGGCTCCATAGCAGGCCAACTCTATTATTGAAACTTTTATGTTCAACCTTCATTGAATCCATCAGTGAATCTCCTTATGTTTTTGCGAGCCAAAATCGCAACACGCCCTAAAGCACTTTCAATAAATCTTTAAGCAAAAGCTTTCTTTCCGCTGGCGTCAGGGAAGGAAATACGGTGCTATCCACCGTTTTTGGTGGCATCTCTTTATATCTGATTTTAATCAATAAACTGCTTTCATCGACTCCAGCTGGATTTAACTTTCCACTTTCAACAAGATTTTCAAGTGTCTTCTTGGGGTCCTTGCTGAATTCACTGTGACAGGCACTACACTTTTTCTCCAAAATCCGATGTGAGCTTCTGAAGCGTTCCACCATGGCATCGGTAATCTGAATCTCTGCAATGTTTTGGACGTAATCGAGTTTATTGACGGACTTACCCGCACTTAATCTAAGTATCGCACCATTTTTGTCGTCTAGCACTATGACTGAACCGTCACTCCATTCCAATAAACCAGTGGGTGCTCCCAAAGGGTTTATGTTCGACGTTCTACCCCAGTTAAAGACGATATCTTCTAACGGGGCACCCGCTTCAGGCCCTCCGGTTTCATCGACGGGAATTGCAACAATACGATGTCCATGCGTCGCATACCCGTGCAGAGAAACCAATAATTTGGACCTCAAACCAGTCAATTTTGAACCACGTAAATACGTCAAGCCCAATGGGGCGCTATGGGCCGGAAGTACGAAGGTCGGCGGAATAAACGAACCATCTTTGCACTCTGCTTCTCTGGTCATAAATTCTGGCATAGCCACATTGGAACCCCCGTTATTATAGCAATAGGGCCACCCATAATGAAGAGCTGAACTATTCCCACTTAGCCTAAGAATGTTGAGCTCTTCCCCTGGTTGCTCACTATCAGCTAAGTCACGAGAATTTTCCCCCTGCAAAACAAGACCACTGGAATGCACCACCAAGGCTATTGAATTCCGCAATCCCTTAGCAAAAACAATCCCTGAGTTCGGAATAACTTCGAACTTTTCATTCAATGAATAGCGGCGTACTGATGCAAAAGGGGTCGCACCTGAATTTTCATTACAGAGTTCCTTCCCGTTCTTTCCTAGAGATCTATTTTTTACACAGGAGTCCGTTTTCGAACCGAAATTGACATAGAGAAAGTTATAATCGGGACTGAATGCAAATTGTAATAAAGGATGCGCAAACTCTTCGGCAGCTATAATGTTGCCTCCAAAACCTCTCACTTTATCAACGTCATTAATGAATGGAATTAAAGTCGGATTAGTTTTGATGGACCGATCAGCATTTCTTTCTAGCAGGTCGGTGAAAAAGTCAGTTTTTTTGATTGACCGGAGCTAAAGTTGTGATGAATTGCTTCCATGCGTGGCGACAGAGTTAATCAGCAAGAAGAATTGTTTACGTACCTTTCATTTGAGGATTCGATTCCAAAGAATCATCCTCTTCGTAAAATCAATGAGTTTGTAGAGCCTATTTTGACTGAAATGTGGGCGGATTTTGATGGTCTCTATGGTAAGATGGGACGTCCAAGTATTCCTCCAGAGCAGCTTTTAAAAGCCTTGCTACTCCAGGTTCTCTATACGATTCGCAGCGAGACTCAGCTGGTCGAACAGCTTCGATACAATTTTCTTTATCGATGGTTTGTAGGTTTGGGCATATCGGATAAGGTCTGGGATCGTTCGACATTTTCAAAAAATCGGGAACGTTTAATTATTGGAGAGATTGCAGATCGTTTTTTTAGTTTGGTCGTTGGTTTGGCGGAAGAAAAAGGAC
>JBILOD010000264.1:0-5842 GCA_044374645.1 Pseudobdellovibrionaceae bacterium
ATCAAACGCACTGGACAAATCCAAAAAAATCTACAGAGTGTGGTTGATATTTTAATTTTACAAAGGAGTTCGTCCATGAAACAAACCCAGTCGTTCCAGGCTGAGATTAAACAGCTTTTGGATTTGGTGATCCACTCACTCTATTCACACAAAGAGATTTTTCTTCGCGAGCTTATTTCAAACGCTTCCGATGCCTGCGATAAACGCAAATTTGCATCTCTCACAAATGAGGGCTTTTTACCCGCAGGAACTGATTTAGAAATTCAACTTGAAGTCGATAAAGAGAAGAAACTGCTCAAAATCATCGATAACGGTGTGGGTATGACTTTGGAAGAGGCGACCAAAAATCTAGGCACCATCGCTCATTCCGGCACTAAAGAATTATTGAAGCATGTACAAGAAGCCAAGGAACGTCCCGAACTCATCGGTCAGTTTGGTGTGGGCTTTTACTCGGCCTTCATGGTGGCAGATCGTGTAACCGTGCACACTCAAAAGGTCGGCACAAATGATGGCGTTCTATGGGAATCGACTGGTGATGGCACCTTTACTACCGATCAAATTCCTCGACCCAATGGATCAGGAACCACCATCACTTTACACTTGAAGAGCTTTGAAGGTGAAGACGATGCTCAGGATTTTACCGAAGAGTGGACTTTGAAAAGCTTAATAAAGCGCTATAGCGATTTCATCCGCTACCCGATTAAAATGAAAAATGATAAAGGCGAATGGGATGTCTTGAACTCTCAAAAAGCTCTTTGGTTAAAATCTCCGAATGAAATCACCGAAGAGGAGTACAAAGAATTTTACCAACAAATTAGTCATGATTGGCAAAATCCTTTAAAGACGATCCACTATAAAGCGGAAGGCACGATGGAGTTTCATTCACTCCTATTCATTCCTTCTAAACAACCGTGGAACTACTACTCGCGTGATTCAGAGCATGGTTTAAATCTGTATGTCAAACGCGTGTTCATTATGAATAATTGTAAGGACCTTCTGCCACCTTACTTACGTTTTGTGCGCGGTTTAGTGGACAGTTCTGATTTGTCGCTGAACGTTTCACGCGAAATGCTACAACACGACCGCCAGGTCGGCGCGATCCGTAAATCACTCACCACCAAAGTTCTCAATACCATGAAAGACTGGTTACAAAAGAACCGAAGCGAGTATGAGAGCTTTTGGACCGAATTTGGCTCTACCCTCAAAGAGGGTATTCCCAATGACCCAACGACCAAAGAGAAACTTCAAGATTTGCTGTTGTTCCAACACACAAACTCTGATCAATGGATTACCCTTGACGAATATGTCCAGCAAAAACCCGAAGAGCAAAAGGCCATCTACTTCCTCACGGGCGAGACCATTGAACAGCTTCGCAACAGCCCATACCTAGAAAAACTCAAAAAGAAGGGTTACAATGTCTTGTTGTGCGCTGATCCCGTGGATGAGTGGGTTACTAAAACACTCACCCAATACAAGGATCTCAAGCTGCAGTCTGTTACCGAGGAAAACTTGGATCTCTCCTCCGAAGAAGAGAAGAAAGAGTTTAAAGACCTTGAATCTCGCTTTCAGCCCTTGATGGCCAATATCAAAACCCATCTTGAGGCCAAAATTCAAGATGTGCGTTTAACAGATCGCCTCACGGAAACACCCGCTTGCCTGGTATCATCCGCGAGCGGCATGAGCGCCCATATGGAACAGATTTTGGCAAAAATGGGACAAGAAACAGGGACTCACTCGAAGCGCATCTTAGAGGTGAACCCTAAACACCCATTGATTGAGCGAATGTTGCTTTGTAAAGATGATACACAGAAAACATGGTCAGAGATTCTGTACAATCAAGCGTTGCTCTTTGAAGGGTCGCCGATTCCAGAACCCCTCAAGTTCGCTCAATCCATCAACGATTTGATGCTGAATCAGCCAAACTTGTAAACAATTTTACTGAAAGAACCAAGGACGGTTCTCTCCTAATTTAAAGGGCTCACGGTGATCTTGAGAAAGCCGTGAGCCTTTTTTTTGGCATTTGTTATGCACTCTACAATATTGAGTACCTTTTGTAAGGAGTGCCCCAAAGTGAAACACAATCGTAATATATTGCTAGCCATGATCGAAGCCGGTGTCTTGATTTCAATGAATGTCTCCCATGGGACCCCCCTGCCCACTTTATATGCATGCCAAAAGGCCGTCACAGAGGCACCCACTGAGGAAGCTCGACATCGAACAGAAGATCCGATCCAAGGCACAGATTTACGCCAATCTGGATTCGATGGGGCCTATGAGTACTCTAACTTTGAAGGGCCTAAAAATGCTATTTTGACCAAATTCTTGACAATGCCCGAAGACCTTCGAAATCCAAGGTTGAAGAATGTTTTGCAACATGGGCGCATCTTTAATTTTATCGATATTGTCACATCAATGAATGTGCCTATCAAAGGGCGAAAAACGCTTTTGGAACCATCCATCCATATCAACAGCAGTGATCCGATGACGCTACAGACTCCGCGGGCAAATTTCAACAAGGGCGCAGCCCGTGATGGTGAGGCCAACGAATTTGTGGATGAATGGATTTATGACCAATATCCAGAGCTAAGAAGTCTCATCCAGTCTTGGAAGGCACTCTCACAGAAAAACCCACCAGTGACGGACTATTTAGACGAAACCCTCATAACAAATTGGCTATCTCAAAATCCAATTTATAACAAAGGCTTATTGATCTTTCCTAAACCAACTTTATGGAACAAAATTGGCCTTGCGGTTGGGCCCTATGATGAAGCGAGAAGTGCCGTCCGCGAATTTGATATAGACGCCATCGCTGCCCTTTTTCATCCTCAATTGATGGAATCTCGTTTCGATGATCTACGTACAACACTCCAAAAGATTGCAGGGCCCTATCGAGGGCGCCTGAACCAAACAGGGGTCGTTAGAACATTAGCCCAATGGGTTCTTACCCAATACCCGGAATTGGAGTCTGTGTTGAGATCTGCACCTCAAGACTTAGATACCGACCGGCTGGCTTCCATTTATGGACGTTCGTTGGGAGTTTTTCCTATCGAATGGGCCACTGGCAATTATACCCGTGTCTTACCAGCAAACCTTGAACTCGCAACTTTACCCCAAGCTTGGGAAGAAGAAGTGTTACCGAAACTATTGACATTTCTTCGTGGTGAATCAGTACCAAAAATGGCTCCTAAAAATTTTCTATTGAGAGACCCAGAAACGAAAAAACGTCGGATCCTTCAATCGGGCGATGTTGTGAATCTTTCTTTCATTGTCCAAAAAGATTCGAACGGACAAGTCCCGACCTCATCAGACCATGGACTTACTGGCCAAATCCAATCCGTGATTGAAAATGACGGCCTCGTGGTAGGTTTAGAAATCCGCTTGGCACTTCATGAAAAGAGCGGTTATCTACAAAGCCCCATCAAGGGGTTTTTAGAAACAACCACTCGGTTATGGCTCAGTGATTTCGACGCTGAGGACTCAGTTATAATTTCACAAGAACCGATCAATCCCATTCGAAAAAACATCAGGGACATTGAGTTTCCCGAAAACTCTGGTGAGGTGACTCTTCGTTATGGTTCGAAATTCCAAGTGCCTATGTCTGTAGGAGACTTCGTTAAACTTCATCTGGTGAATGCACTGGATCGCAACTCTTATCCATGGACCGACTTAATTATCACAGGCTTTGAAAGAAACTCCGAAGGTCAAGTGATCGCCATCAGTGGCTATCCCGAGAGCTCGTTGCATTCTAGTAGCCTTGTTCGAAACCAGAATGGCTTTCCTATCTCAATCGAAGTCGCTGGCGTTCAACGACCTCTTGAAAGCCGTTCAAAAATCGTAACGATTCCCCTTACCAATATCAAACGAATAGACGCCGGCACTGGATTCCAATATAGCACCAAATTTTCCCAGATAAGTTGGCTCCCCCAATCTTGGATAAGGCAACCCTATAGCCGAACGCGTACATGGTATCGCAGTTCAACAACCGATTTGTCCTTCGAACGTGACAGCGGCACCTTCAAACTGCAAATTGGCAGGCCATCTCGTGTTCTGGATGGCGAAAAAGCATTTCGAACTTCAGTATCCATTGGAGATGAGTTGTATCTTCAAACTAAAGCCGAGGGATCGACCGCTGGATATCATGCCGCTCGGGTCATTGTTGAAACAATTCTCTTTGAAAAAGGAGAAGCCATTGGTTTCACTGGTATTGAGCTCAATTCAGGCCAGGATGAAAAGACATGGTTCATCAAAGATATTATCGTTGATCACTCCTATATTGAAACAACGCCATGGTCTGGTGAAATGGCGAATTCAATCCCCGGTTCCTACCATAAACGAGAAGAATTTACCCCACACCATAGCTCAATCGACGACATTAAAGCCGCATTTAATGCTTTTTTTAAAAAAGCAAAGGAGTCGAATGAAAAAGAACAGAACAGCACTGAGGACATTTTTGGCTACCGTTATGGCTCCGCCAGTGACATTAAAACCATTAAGGACTGGGAGACAGAGCCCATCAGCTTTGATCAATGGTTAGAAACCTATAAGTTAGTTGACCACCCAGAAACCAAAATTCTTTGGGCGTATTGGGTGCTTCAGGTGACTCCGGATTCTACGAAAGAAGAAATCGTGAAATCAAGAAGAAAACTTTCTTCGAAGTTTCATCCCGATCGAGACCGTGGAAATGATCAACTGATGGGATATGTGAATGCCGCCAACACCATCCTCGAAAAATACCACAAACTTTAGGGCATACTAAGACCTCAATAAATGGGGATCACTCAATCCCCACTAAAGGCCGATGTTGCCCTTTTCAGCATAATCTATTTATCCTCAGAAACCCGCTCGCGCAGTTTCACTGGCTTAATCATTTTTTTGCGCATTTGTATATTGAGAACTTCGACACCGATGGAAAATGCCATTGCAAAGTAAACATATCCTTTAGGAATGTGCACTTCCATCGATTCCACAATCAAAGTAAAGCCAATCATCAAAAGAAAGCTCAACGCGAGGATTTTTAAAGATGGATGTGACTCTACAAATTGACTGATGGGTTTAGCGAGAAAAATCATTACAATGGTTGAAGCAATCACGGCGGCCACCATCACTGATATTTCGTTGACAATTCCAACGGCGGTGATCACAGAATCCAGAGAGAACACAATATCCAACAAAAGAATCTGGAAAATGACCGCATTGAATGAATGAGCCACAGATTGAGATTGGCTACCGGATTCCCCTTCTAATTTATGGTGAATTTCCATCGTACTCTTCACAATCAAAAATAGCCCCCCGAGCAAGAGAATCAAATCTCGACCAGAAATCTCATGGGAAAGTAAGGTGAAGAGCGGCGCCGTTAAACCGATAATCCACGAAAGCGACATCAATAAGATGATCCGAGTGATAACGGCTAAGCTCAAACCGGTTGCGCGGGCTCGGTCCTGCTGACTGGCTGGAAGTTTTCCGGCCAGAATAGAAATAAAGATCACATTATCAATACCCAAAACCAATTCAAGTGCAAACAGCGTCAAAAAAGCGATTACGATTTCTACGGTCATTAAATCCTCCAGCTGAGATTAGACCGTATTACGACCCTAAAGTCACGCAGAGGAATCAACTATTCCTCTGAGGCACTCTAAAAGTGATAGGCCATATCGGCTTCATTGGTAAATCCCAGCTGTTCTTCCGTCAATTGATCGCCAAGAAGCAATTTCGCATCAACATATCCGACATACTCATTGGGTCCCACGACCTGTTCTTTCGGGAGATCCTTTTTCACATCAAACCGAGTATCAAGAAATACCACTTTAAGAAATTTCCCATCTTTACTGCGCTCCAAAATTTT
>JBILOD010000265.1:0-5837 GCA_044374645.1 Pseudobdellovibrionaceae bacterium
TTTTTAAGACGATCGATGCTTGATTTAATTGTTTCAAAATTAGTCAATGTTCCACCAAGCCAACGCTTAGTTACATAGTATTGACCTGCTTTTTGAGCTGCTTCTTGAATAGGCTCAATAGCTTGTTTTTTAGTCCCTACAAAAACCATCTTTCCGCCGTCAGCAGCAATTTGCTTTACGAACTCAGCCGCTTTGTTAGCGCGAACAACTGATTTTTGGAGGTTGATGATGTGGATACCACCGCGAGCCGTATAAACATAAGGCTTCATCTTTGGGTTCCAACGTTGAGTCTGGTGTCCGAAGTGGACGCCAGCATCCAACATTTCTTTCATAGTAACTTGTGCCATGGTTTTCTCCTTCTGGTTAAACCGCCTTCTCTGCAGGGACCGTATTTTACGGTTGAGCCCTCTCATGAGGGACCAGAATGTACAAAGAAGTGTGTTTTAGTTGAAGGAGGTACGTATCACGCCCCATGGCAAGATGGCAACACCTGAATTGGGGGGTGGTGGGGTGGAAGAAGGAGGGGGTCGAGGGCTTCCGTAAACCAGCGAACAAGCGGTGCTCGCCTCCAAGACTTTGTCCCTTCGGTTGCGCTCCGCACTCGTTTTCCGGAAGCCCTCGACCCCCTCCTTCTTCCACCCCTTCTAGAACGGTATTAATAAAAACCAGCTGTTTATAGTTTCTATATAGCTGAAACTCCTTAGAAATTGTGAAGACCCGAATTTATTGAAACTTCTAACTCAGTTCCGCAATTCTTAATGACCAACAAAACAAAAGGGGGTCCGTAACTTATTAAAAACCAATTAATAGGAAGTTAAGAACAACTAGGAACACGGAATTTTTGAGCTCCGCCCCTAACAAGGCCTAACTCCCTTCGTTGAGTGAAAAAGGGAGCGATGCAAAGGCAGGAGTTTGATTTTTTAGCGAAATCCAGAGACGGGGGGATTGAAGTATCCCCCTTGGTTTTAATGGACGGATTATAGTGCGGAGGAAGAGGCCTCTTCGGCCATCTCGGAATTTGATTCTTCTTCGGCGACGGAAACGGTAGTTCCGGGCACCGATGCCACCGGGGCTAACTGCGCTGAAACCAAAAGTGCTTGATTAATGGTCGCCACAATATTCAGCCCTTCAGAGGCTGTACCATGCGCTAACCACAAATTATGAATCCCTGATAAAGTGCCACGTTTTTCAAACTTAAGATCCAAATCAGCTTCCATGAGTGGCGCAACCGAAATACGCTCAGAGAGCATTTTATCTAACGCTTCTGGATAGGCCCGCTTGATTTGCCGTTTGATCTTTTTTAGAGCAACACCGATCACCTCAGGGTCTTCGCCTTCCTCTTGATTGACAAAAGTCATCCACTGCGAGTGTTGCACCATTTCGCCACCCGTTTTATCGGATAGAACTGCTGGATGGAATAGGCCCACGCAGGGACCAATTTCATCATTGGTCGTTCCATTTAATAGGTGTATCTCCGAACGTTCAGAAATCACCCCGCGGTGGAATATATCAAGTCCCAACACAGTCCAATATTTAGCTTTCGCTATTTTTTGCTTCGCTCGAGAAGACAAGAGCTCATCTGCGAGCAGAGTCGACAAAAATTTAGGTGAGGCGGCATGAATAAACTCTCGTCCGAAAATCTGCTTTTGCCCATTGACCATGACGGATGTGACTTTGCCCTCTTCGCCTAAATATTTGGTGACGATGGACCCCGGATAAAATCTTTCACCCACAATTGCTGCTAGACTGGCAACGATCTGACCTAGAGATTTTGACAACTCCAAACGACGTGGCTCCAAATAATAGGAAAGCTCACGATGAAAATCGGGGGCATCTTTACCAAATCCAACGAAAGGCTTAATCTCGCCATTGTGATAAGTAACTGGTCCATTTTCAACGGATGCAAATTCAATAGCCGTGGATAGGAGTGGATTGAGTGATTCGAGGGCATTACTGCTCGCTAGTTTGTCAGGAAAAAACTTAAGCCCATTATCCACTAAACCTACTGGAGAAAAAACCAACCGCGAGTGTCCACCTGGTAACTCTGTGCTTTCAAGTACACAAACGTCCAAACCTTTTTTAATCAATGAAACTGCGCTCACCAACCCCGCAAGGCCCGCGCCGATAACTACAACATCATATGTGTGATCTTTTTTTCTAATGTGATTCATAATCCTAAAATCTAAAACTACAGCCCCGTTTGCAAGGACTTTGAAGGTTCTTTCACATTGTGACTCAGTGTCAATTCAATAGGACCGTTACCCCTAAGAAGTTCACTTTCACATTTTGGTTCGAAAGGTTATGATGTCTTTCAGCGAATGAGGAACATATGACTTTCCTAATTTTGAAATTGCTGTTAGTCGGCCCGTTAATGAATCTGACAGCGTGGGGGCAAAAATCTATGACGAATGATAGTCACTCAAAACCAAATATCTCGTTCACTAAACCCTCAAAGGAGGAGCTCAAAAAAAAATTAACCCCAGAGCAATATTCTTGCAGCCAGGAAGAAGGCACGGAGCGCCCCTTTCATAATAAGTATTGGGACAACAAAGCTGATGGCATCTACGTTGAAGTGGTGAGCGGGGAACCTCTCTTTAGCTCCTTAGATAAATACGATTCTGGCTCTGGTTGGCCGAGCTTCACTAAGCCCCTTAAGTTGCAATCTCTGCAACTTAAGAAGGATTTCAAATTGAGTGTAGAGCGCATTGAGGTGCGATCATCCATGGCCGACTCCCACTTGGGCCATGTTTTTGACGATGGGCCCACTGATGCCGGCGGCAAGCGCTACTGCATAAACTCAGCTTCACTTAACTTTGTTCCCCTCGAGAAATTAAAGGAAAACAAATTAGGGGAATTTCTTTTTCTGTTTGCAGAGAAGAAAGGTTGGGAGATTGCAACGCTTGCGGGAGGTTGTTTTTGGGGTGTTGAGGAGCTGATTCGGGCACAACCTGGAGTCATCGAAACCCAAGTCGGCTATACGGGTGGAAAGATTGATGCTCCTATTTACAATCTAGTTAAAAACGGCACCACTGGACACGCCGAAGCCGTTCGAGTGTTATTTGATCCCAGAAAGCTTAAATATGAAGATTTATTACTCCTCTTTTTCAAACTGCATGACCCAACAACTAGTAATCGGCAAGGCAATGATGTAGGAACCCAGTATCGGTCCGCCATTTTCTTCGAAAGCGAAAATCAGCACGCCATAGCTGAAAAGGTTAAAGCGAGAGTCGAAAAATCTGGCGCCTGGAAAAAACCGATAATCACCGAGATCACCAAAGCCACAAAGTTTTGGTTCGCAGAAGACTATCATCAAGATTATTTAGCTAAAAACCCGGGTGGTTATACTTGTCACTTT
The DNA here is from genome assembly GCA_044374645.1 of Pseudobdellovibrionaceae bacterium. Lineage (GTDB taxonomy): Bacteria > Bdellovibrionota > Bdellovibrionia > Bdellovibrionales > Bdellovibrionaceae > CAUJGP01. Next base: position 3,356 of record JBILOD010000265.1, read on the forward strand.
ATTCGCGACATTAAATTTTAGTTAGAGTCTGTTCGGAGTTACCGGAAATAGAGTGGCGAAGTTAATTTTTTGAGCTGTTAAGGCGCAATTTTGAGCCTTAGCCAGCAGCTAAGGAGAAAAATTGCAACGACAACAGGCAAAAAAGTAACGAGACAATCTGTTTTCGCTAACTCCGAACAGGCTCTAGTTAGTGGTACAAAAATGGCCTAGCTTAGTTTGATTGGCGTTATTGCTTCAGAGTGCTTTCGCAATGAGTTTTAAAGGAATCCGAATCATGCCTTTGATCAATGGATGGGCATCGAGAATCCTCGCCACGCCTGGCGACCAAGAATAATAACTGGCAACAAATCGACGTCCCATCACAGTTCGCGCTAGCACTTGATCTCTAAACACCCTAAGTTTTTCTGTATAAAACCAATCTCTAGGATCTTCAAAAACACTAGTAGCGATAAAACAATGATTTCGCTTGTACATGAGTTCACGGATGAGTGTTTTGAATATATCAGGATTACGAGCTTGCTTTTTGTAGGCTTCTGCCTTTTTCACTATGTCCAGAGTGATGGGTGTAAAGGGAGCGAACTGAATCAGTTTGTTTGAGGTCGCAATCATACGTTGACGGTATTTTTCATTTGTATCATAAACACGGAGCAAATCCCAATATGCGGATGTAATGATTGTTAATTCTTTTGTTGCCATCCGCTCTTTGAAAATTTCCGGCTTTAGGCCCTCCTCATTCACTTCAAAAACCGTCTCAAGAATTTTGATGTATTTTTCGTAATTCAAAATTGCTTCGCCAAAGGCCTTTTTTTTCATCAGAATACGAGCCTTTTTCAATAAGGTCACCCGACTCCTCCAAAGTCGTTGCTTTGAATCTTCTCTCGTTTTGACCCGAGCCAACGATGCGGAGGTTTGCCCAATCACCCCTTTAACTTCTGACATACAACTCGCACAAATAGCATGGGGGAGCTCCGCACCTTCCTGCACTACACTGAATTTCTGACGAAGATTAGCATCAACGGGAACTAAACTATCAACGGTAGCTTGGCAGCGTGGGCATACATACTCAGACATAGTTTAAAGTTAACCGACGGATTCCGACTCTACAACATATTCATCGGATCAACATCAACCTGGACTTTCACCTGAGACATAATCCACTTGCGATCACCTAGTATTTGCCGGACAAAGGTATTGATCACATTTGCTTTTGTCCCTTTAACCAGTACTTGATACCGATGTTGATTTCGCAAACGCGCCAATGGATATTCGCTTGGTCCTAAAATCCAAAGATCACGATAGGGCGCAAATCGTTTCTGCAACTCTCGCCCTCGCTCGGATACTTGTTGCGCCACCACCTGCACTTTTTCCAGTTGGGCCCCAGCAATACGAACGACCGCCATTCTTCCAAAAGGTGGATAAAGAAGTTCCTCTCGATTTCGTAACTCCTCATTAGCAAAGGTTTCATAATCTGCCGTGCGCGAGTAATTAATGGCTGCATGATTGGGAGTAAAAGTTTGGATAATAACTTCTCCGGGAGCCTCTCCGGGTTTGACATGACGCCCAGCCCGCCCACTGACTTGAGTAATAATCTGAAAGCCTCGCTCGGCGGCTCTAAAATCTGGCATGTGTAAACCAACGTCAGCATTAACAATTCCAACCAAGGTCAAATTCGGAAAATCCAATCCCTTCGCAATCATTTGGGTTCCAATCAAAATATCGATCTCCCCTTTTTCCATTCGTGCGACCAGATCTTCAATGTCTTCGCGAGAAGTGATTTCATCTCGATCCGCCCGAGCTAAGCGTTTGGACGGAAACAATAATGCCAAATCATGTTCAATTTGCTCCGTACCCAAGCCCATCGATACATAGTCACTTTGATTGCAATTGGTACAGGTTGGAGTGAGACTTTGTTGAAAATCACAATAATGACATACTAAGTGGTGCTTACCATGTAACGTTAAACTAATATCGCAATTTGGGCACTCCAACACAAATCCACAGCCCGGACACTGAACGACATTGGCAAAGCCGCGACGATTCAAGAAAATGGCAACTTGCTGATCGCGATCCAAATGTTTTTGCATTGATTCGATTAGTTCTTCTGAAAGCCAGGTGGGCAGGTCCGATGGTTTCTCCTTGCGACGCAAGCGCTGATCTTTGAGGTCGACGACACGCACGTCAGGCATCGACCGATCTTCCACCCGTTTTCGCAATCGATGGAGGTGATATCGACCTTGGATAGCATTGTTCCAGCTTTCCAGAGAGGGCGTCGCAGACCCCATTAAGACTGGAATATCTTTTACTTGGGCCAATTTTACTGCGGCGTCGCGAGCATGATATTTCAAATAATCTTCTTGCTTGAAGCTCGGCTCATGTTCTTCATCAACAATGATCACACCCAAGTCTGGAATAGGGCAAAATAGAGCCGATCGAGCACCAATCAAAATCTGTTTAGCTCGATCGACCATTTGCCACCATTGAT
>JBILOD010000266.1:0-5812 GCA_044374645.1 Pseudobdellovibrionaceae bacterium
CTCAAACACTTGAAATGAAGTTGTTTCATGGGCGATGATATTAAGCTTCAGATCAGCCGCTGTCTGTTGGTCAGGGTTTTCCTTTGATGCCAAAAGTGGAAAACTCTCTAAAGGTTGTTTATTCATCCACCAGGCGAGGGATCCAAAATCACGAGTGTTGCCAATTTGGAGTAATTTTTGTCTCAAACCGACGTGTTCAAGAAGCTTCATCGCTCGTTCCACATCAATGGCATTTTGGATAAGTTTAGGGCCGTTTTCTTGGAACCACTTCTGTAAATAGGAGCTACCTCCGATCGACTCCGGCTCAAACTCATTAATAATTTTTTGCAGAATGGTCAGATCTTCAGTTCGCATTTCGAGATCGAGTTGGAGAACCTTGATAAAATATCGAACGGCAGAAAGTATTGGAGGGTTGCGGCCCTCTAAATAAAATTTAGTATTGTTGTGAGTTTGCGAAAAATAATAGTGAATCTTACCTTCAATGATGTCACGCAGGAAACCGGGATTTGTGCGATTCTCCCAGTCACGCAAATCGCGAACTCTTTCTAGTGGCGATACTAGATCGGTCACCTCTATGAGTCCGACCGAGTTGGAGTCTGTGTGTTGTTGTAAAAAATCTGGGTTATTAAGAAGGGCTAGTTTATCACCGAGATTTTCGTGAAGTGAGCGGACCTCCCAAGCGTCCTTCCCAGTTTTGGAACCCTGCAGGTAGGGAAATTGTTGTTGCAGTGCTTTTTGAATTTCCTTGATGGCCGTAATTGGGCCATCCACCACAATGTCCAAATCTTGGGTAGAGCGATAAATATTGATATAGCGGTAATCAAAGCGCGCTGGGTGAAACCTTGTATCACCCTTTATGCGCAGTAAATCCCACTTCACATAGTGGGCAAACGCCGCAGCTGTTCCACCAAATAAATAGACTTTAACACCCAGTTTGTTTGCCTGCTCCTGCAAGAAACGAAATTCGTCAACCCTTGAAAGGTTTTGGCTAAGGCCTTTGAGGAGTTCGTCGGCCGTAATTGAGTGGGAGTCTGATTTTTGGGTTTCGGCGCTGGTTAGGGTTGTTGCAGGTAGAACTAGGACACTGTAGCTTACGCTAAACGCAAGGGTCGTCGCAAAAAGGAGCCTTTTGACTAAAGCTTGGACGTTCAAATTTACCCACATAGGCTTTATTCCCATCAAATGAGTTTTGTTTAAGTGGTTCCATCATGATGCAAGAAGTCAGCCAGGCGGTTTCATTGTCTTCTTATGTATAAAGTTGAGTGCTTGAATGCTTTATTTTAAATGACCACATAGAGACATAAGATTTATTTAGGAGGACTGAAAACACAAATAAGTCATTTGGGTTTAACCAGCCATAGCTTCCTCAAAATCTGAACTGCGATGGAACCAGTGGGTTCTGGATAGATTAGGTGCTGCCGTTAGAAAGAGTTCAAAAGGATTTGATACTAGTTTGTCAGAATCTTGTAGTTCAATAGGTCAAAGCTTTCTTGCACTCAAAAAGAGGAGGCGGACGTAATAGAGTGTTCACTCTTTCAGTGAGGTAGGGATAAGGCCGCAGAAAATGGTTGATTCGCGAATCGGCCAAATCAATCTTCTTCTGAAGCTCTAATTTAAGGGCCTCAAGCTCTGTCTTTTTGGTCATTCTCTTGCGTGTGAGGTAGGGGTAATCTTCATACTGTTTTCGTATTCCATCCACCACCCTTTGCAATTTCTTCTGAAGAGTGAGTCCTTTTGGTGAAAATTCAATCACCCTTCCGAGCAAATTTTCAATCTCTTGTTCTTGGTCTGAAATCGATATCGCTCGTGTCTCATTGAAAACCGTGTTTTTGATTCCTACCAACAAATAGTACTTAATGATTTCAATTAAAAAGTCTTCTTCAGTAAATAAAGCAAGATTTTCCAGATTCAGGACACTGAAAAATCTTATGAGCAATCGGGTATAGTCATCTCCACTGAACCCATTACGGCTGGCTGCAACTTTTGCACGGTGAATGATGGTATAGAGTACTATTTCATAATCAATGGCGGCAGCAGCCTTATTAGTCACCCTCGGTCGGAAATCATTTTGATCACCAGCCTCGGGAGCCGAGTATGACCAAGGATAAAACCCCCAACCATTCAGACCCGAGGTGAGAAAGATGTCCAGGATGCGCAAATAGGTTGATGCATCAGTGGTTAAATCGAGAGTTCGGGTTAAATGAGTGAGAGACACCAGCTCGTTATTCAAAAGCCATTGTGGGAGCCTCTCTTCGAGAACCATTGGAAGACGCTCTGACACTATAGTCCCAAAGGATCTGCGGTTTATTTTGTTCGGACCATGGATTAGTGTCTTTGAGTCATCTTGAATCAAGGTCAACATAGACCTCAAATCGTTGGACATTCGCCATTGTTCTGATAGGACCAGCGCCAACGCGTGTGAGGTCGGTGCAAAAGTTTTTAGTTTGCTAATAAGGTGGGAATTTAGTTTCATCGACTTTGCATAGCCTAGTCCTTTGATCCAAAGGGCTTCAAGCCGGAGGATTGTTTCGCTATCTTTAATTTGAAACTTATTGCTGATCAGTTCGATGAGATCAAGATTGTTTTCAAGATGGTGGTTGGCGTAGGCCTCTAGGATCACAACCGACAAATCGGAATAATCTAAGAGTTTGATAAGTTCTTGTGCATCGGCCTTAGAAATAAAAAAGCTTCTAATTTGATCTTGTTTAATCTTAAAAAACGCCTTGAATGCGTTCCTATCAGGGAGATTTCTACCTAAACTGAGCAGGTCCACTGTGGACTGCATAGGAATTTCTTGTGAAGCAAGTATGGCTATTCGGTGCTCAGACGTAATTAATTTTGAGTTTAAAAAATGTGCGACTTCAGTAATCGTAGGGTTAAGCGTAAAGAACTTTTCGCTGAGATTCTGTATTGCTGTTTTGAAAGTCTCAGAAGCAGTACCATCAAGGGGTGATGGGTTCTCTACGGCACTCAGAATCTGAAAAACCTCCTCTCGTCGTAGGCGCGGGTATTGCACTAAACGGTCCATCAGTTCTGCTTGTATGGCAGGGTGGCGAACAGCGGTTATAAAATCAATAAGATCGGACTTGTCGGGAGAAGCAGCCCAAAAACCTTTTTTTCGTGCATTCCATACTTTCAGAACGGCATCACTATTACTTGGATTGAGGGACCCTGCATTGAGGCTCGTTTTAAAAACTTCCAACTCCGAGGGATTTTTTGAGCCTAGGCTGAGCGAAAGAATGGGATGCCGAATGAGCTCATTGAAGGTTTGTATTTGGGAAATGCTTGGAGCGAGCTGGAAGAATTTTCTACCCAGGAGAGCGTGAGACCTATTAAGGTCTAAACTTGTTTCCAGATTCGGGATTTTCTCTTTCCATTGACGTAACAATGACAAAATATCTTCAGGTGATCCTAAATGCGGCACTATGGCTTTGATGAATTGGACCGGATGGTTTTGAAACAAGCCCAGCTCCAGACCTGTTTGCAGGTCACCAAAACCGGGTTTTTTTGAAATGAAAACATCAACAAGATCAACCCCTCGCTCTTGCAACTCAAGAACAAAGGTAGGTAGTGATGGAACGCTATTTGATGAAGGCTTCGACTGCCAGATTTCGTTGGCTTCGAGGATCTTAAGCAAGGTGAGTACATCATGTGCAGACGGTTGTCGATGGAGGGACACATTCAATAACAGAGTGCGACTGTCAATATTGAGATCCTTAATAATTAATTTTGAGAGGTCTTCGAGAGGAAGTTGGTTGAGATAGGTTATCTCTTCAGATGTTGGTTTGATAAAGCGCGCTCGCATTGCCAAACGAAGTCTTTCATAGATTCCCAAATCATCTTTTGAGAGGGTATCTGTGCTTCCAAGCCAGTTGTAGTATTCGATCAGATCCATTTTGAGGTTCTCAGGAATAACCCGAATTGCATTTCGATTTTTAATTATAATATAATTACCATGAAGCGTGAAATCGCGATTGAGAATGGCGCGAGGATCAAGTGTAAAACGAATGGTGAATCCGGTGCCGTGAAACCCAGATCGATCGCCGACCATGGCGTAAAAACCATCACCATACGCAGCGGTTTCGCCCGCGTGGTTTTTACGTGAGATCAAAACATTTGGAAGAAGCTTATGCGAGCGTGTGATGGCCTCAAACACTTGAAATGAGGTTGTTTCATGGGCGATGACATTAAGCTTCAGATCAGCCGCTGTCTGTTGGTCAGGGTTTTCCTTTGATGCCAAAAGTGGAAAACTCTCTAAAGGTTTTTTATTCATCCACCAGGCGAGGGATCCGATATCTCGAATACTGCCAACTTGGAGCAGTTTTTGTCTCAAACCGACGTGTTCAATGAGCTTCATCGCTCGTTCCACATCAATGGCATTCTGGATGAGCTTAGGACCATTTTCTTGGAACCACTTCTTTAAATAGGAGCTACCTCCGATCGAGTCCGGTTCAAACTCATTAATAATTTTTTGCAGAATGTTCAGATCTTCAGTTCGCATTTCGAGATCGAGCTGGAGAACCTTGATAAAATATCGAACGGCAGAAAGTATTGGAGGGTTGCGGCCCTCTAAATAAAATTTAGTATTGTTGTGGGTTTCAGAAAAATAATAGTGAATTTTACCTTCAACGATGTCACGCAGGAATCCGGGATTTGTGCGATTCTCCCAGTCACGCAAATCGCGAACTCTTTCTTGTGGCGATGCTGGATCGGTCACCTCTATGAGTCCGACCGATTTGGAGTCTGTGTGTTGTTGTAAAAAATCTGGGTTATTAAGAAGGGCTAGTTTATCACCGAGATTTTCGCGAAGTGAGCGGACCTCCCAAGCATCCTTTTCAGTTTTGGAACCCTGCAGGTAGGGAAATTGTTGTTGCAGTGCCTTTTGAATTTCCTGGATAGCCGTAATTGGGCCATCCACCACAATGTCCAAATCTTGGGTAGAACGATAAATATTGATATAGCGGTAATCAAAACGCACTGGATGAAACCTTGTATCACCCTTTATACGCAGTAAATCCCACTTCACATAGTGGGCAAACGCCGCAGCTGTTCCACCAAATAAATAGACTTTAACACCCAGTTTGTTTGCCTGCTCCTGCAAGAAACGAAATTCGTCAACTCTTGAAAGGTTTTGGCTAAGGCCTTTGAGGAGTTCGTCGGCCGTAATTGAGAGGGAGTCTGATTTTTGGGCTTCGGCTCTGGGAAGGGTCGTTGCAGGTAGAACTAGGACACTGTAGCTTACGCTAAACGCAAGGGTCGTCGCAAAAAGGAGCCTTTTGACTAAAGCTTTGACGTTCATTCTAACCCACCTGATCTGTAATTTAACTCAATTAAATCTATTTAAGTGGTTTCGTACTGCTGCAAGAAATTTGCCAAGTATTAGGCCGAGGAGGTTTTCTAATTGGGAATGGATGGAGAACTATACAATCACCTAAAGAAAAAGAGCGAGTTGCCTAGTAGGTCAGATCTTTAGCCCTAAGATCATGGCTTGTTCAAGTCAAAGCTCGCCTGTTCGTCGCATAATTCAATTATGCGACCTTGTTTTTAAAAAACCGTTAGTTTTGTAACTAATGTTGAATCAACGACAACGATGAGCATTCAGATAGCGGTAGTTACTTTTCACTTCCATTAATGCGGCATCTTTTACAGAAAAAGATTTAATTCCAACCTGCCATATCAACTCGGCGATGCCTACAGTCAGTACACCAAGTAAACCTGTGTGCCGTCCATCATAAGCGTGACCGCCCGCATCCCTTACCGTTAGATCGACGACTCCACCGATCTTTACTGAGTAATTGAGGGGGCAGTCACC
>JBILOD010000494.1:0-3367 GCA_044374645.1 Pseudobdellovibrionaceae bacterium
CCAGGCAGATTCATAACAGCGGGTGAAAACGGGGGGGCTGGAGGGTGTTTCTGTAAAATTGTTTTGCACATGTTTAGATAAATTCAGTTTAGGTGAAGTGGCGAGGCCTTGTATTCAATCTGAGACGTTTCAAATTGGGCCTATCAATTGCTCTAGTGTAAACGTTGATGAAGTACGCCTGGATGGTCTTGTTCTTAATATTGAATCTCTTTGCTTTTGCTGAGATCAGCAGAGCGAGGCAGCCATTGACTTCGGGGCAGACCTCGACGCCAGATTGGGACCTTTCTTCACTTGAAGCTTTTAGTAAAAAGACCCAGGCAAAAGAGCGCCCTTCCCAGGAGACTAGCACTCGGCGCCGCGTACAAATTCATCGTCGAATCGAGATACAAGCGCCACAGGAAGTGAGCTCGGACGATTCAACGGGTGAAGTTCGAGACTCCCATGTAGAAGTCATCTCAAGGCGTGTTAAATTTAACCCTAGAATCAAGTGGGTTCACTCGCCCTCCAAGCAAAACCATCCGGTGGTTCGTTACAACCCCAATGCCAATCTCACAGAAATCGAAGCTGGTCATACGGGATATTGCTCCACATGCAATGGGCAGGCGGAGAATAAACCGGTTTCAGACCTTTCGAGTTTGAGTCAGAAAGTGAAAAAACGTGCGGCGGCGGGAATGTGTACGCCCCAAGGCTATGTTCGAGGGATCAATCATGAGGATCTCCGTGGCCGTATGGATCAAGTGATTGCCGATTACTCGGCTCGTGCCCAAGGTGCAATTCGCCGAGGATTTCTAGCACTGGTTCCGCCAAAAACTTCCGCTAGATACTGGAAACTCCGTGAATTAACGAATAACTTCACCGATTTTGAATCGGTACCTCCTTATACACTCAAAGAGCTTTTGCGAAAGAATGATCATGATTGTTACAAATTTGTTAAAGCGGCACTCAGCAACGATTATAGTGTTCTTGGTGGCCGCTATAATCGTATTCGATGGGTCGGTGATGATTATATTCAAAGAGCTAATGTGGAATTGGTGCAAAAGAACTGTGGCAGCGACCGAGGAGATCTGACCGATCGACATTGGCTGTCCGACCAAGCGCATATTGGTGCCGCGACCGCAGGGCCTGAGTTGAAAAAACAAGGGTTCATCAATTTGATGGATGAAAAGTGGGGTGTGTCTGGACGTTATAAAACTGAAATGAGTGCTCCTGAGGGAGCCGTGCTCGTCTATCAGTGTGCTAGGCGCGGGGTTCCGATTCCAGCTTCTGATTGCTATGGGGACATCGCGATTCGGAGTGCCAATGGATTTATTCGTGGCTCTTTCACGCCAAATTCGATCACGTTTTCCGGTAAGTTTGTCTTAAAAGGCATATACATTAAACCTGGTGGGGCCTAATGGAAAAGAGTGTAGCTATGATCTATTTGATCCTAATGATGGTGTTTTTAATGCAGGGAATCGGCGCTATGGCAGCGCCTACGGCTCCAGCAATGGACTTTCAATGCACAATGTCCGAAAATGTCCAAATCAATGAATCCTATTTAGAGAAGTTAGGTCAGGAGATTCAAACAGAAACTCTCGATCAGACTCTCAATCAAAATAGAGATCTTATGGCGAATATTATGCGGAAGGTCCTTTGTTTTCATCGCATCCAAGGAGGTTTAGTGGTTTTTGAATACCTGCAGGAAGTGTCCATGAAGGGAAGTTTCAATCCTGCCCTCCAACAGTTGAAGCCAGAGGAACGCAAAACCATCGAGCAGGCATTACGATCTTTGCGACGCCCGATGGAAGACTAATGCCATTTCCATTTAGTTCGTAGCCCATCGTTGGCTGCGTCGTCCGCTGGACATCCCTTCAAGAGGGATAACCCTGTCCAGCCCTTCACAGAGGGGAAACCCCGCCTCGTGTGCGCCTTACACTGGGCAGGGTTCCCTCTGTGAAGGGATGCCCAGAAGGCTCCGCGTCCCTCTTGAGCCTCGCGCCTTTGGCGCAACTCATTCGGGTCCTTGCCGCCTTGGGCTACTTTTTAACTGGAAATGGTATAACTCAGAGATAATCGCTGATGATCGGATATTGAGTCGGGCTTGGGCTGCGCCCAGAATGGGTGCTGTCAAAAAAGATAATGGCCACTTGAGGGTGATCCTTAACGACGCGTTCAATGTTAACGGGCTCGTTTTCAAAAAACCAAATGTTGGCGTAGTGCAATGGTTCAATTTGACTAAACCACTGACATTTAAACTCGGTGTCGGGAATATCCGTATGAGGTTTTAGTGCGAGTTGCACATTCGGTCTATCGATCGGAAATCCCGAGAGTGCTAAACTTCGTTCTGTTCCAACCAGCATCCGTTTAATATCTCTGCCCGTGAGATAAACAATATGGTTATCAGTATGAGCAGCAAGGTGATTCACAAACGTCACCGCCCCTGCGTAAGGGACATCATGGTGAAGGTAATCGCTGGCAAAAAAACGTTCCATCCAATAATTCTTAACACCGATAAAGAATTCCGCTGGTGGTTCAGAAACAAAGGGAAGTCTTTCGATAGAGGATCGGATCCCCCAGTCAGTGGGACTCATTTGAATATGGCGCAACAGCGGGGTTTCGTTGGGGAAGGCGTCGGCGTGGGCTGGGTCAGTGGAAAAGTCCTCGATGATTTTTTTTGATCGAGGGGTCACGTCAAACAATGTAGAATCAAGATCGAAAACAAAAAGATTCTTAAGTCCCTGTTGAAGATTCTTTGCGGACTGGACTTTAATCTCTTGTAAACATAGGTTCTTCACAATGTCGACTCCTGTTTCGTGGCAGAGTACCTTGCCACGTTTTCGAGAAGTTTTTCCAGTTTTTGAATTTTGAGTAAGCGAATACGCTCCGGACGTGGAGGTACTGGTTGAATAATTTCGGGGCTTTCATTTTCAAAGGATTTATCGCGTTGCTGCTCGATAACATCCCAACGAGCTTCTAACTCTGGATCATTCCCAAATTTATGAATGGCCTTCATGAGAATGGCCTTTGCCTTCGTAAATTCATTGCGGACCAGTAAGGCGTCGACCAATGTCACTGTTTGGGCTAGGGCTTTATTTTCGAATTGCCCTTTCTTTGGCGCCAGGCCTGATGGATTATTTTGCTCTTCTTTGAACTGGTGTTCAAGGGAATCGAGGGAATCCTCTTCGGTGTTCAGCGCTTCCAAATCATCCACCCTGGCAATCTGAAAAGTTTCTGGTGAATATTCGTCGGCGGTCAAACTTTCGAGGCGCTCGATGGTACGTTTGGCTCGGGTGTCATTGGGATTCAAGAGTAACACCATCTTGAATGACTTCAGTGCATCTTTTGGATTTCGTTGAGATAGATAAAGATCAGCGAGTAAATTGTGAGC
>JBILOD010000092.1:0-10025 GCA_044374645.1 Pseudobdellovibrionaceae bacterium
TTTCTTTGCGGTCAATATGGATTTTTGCCAGTTCATACCAACCACCAGCGAAGGATGGATGCAAATTCAGACCCTGGCGACAAATTTGTAAAGCTCGTTGCAGATTTCCTGAACGGCGATAGCCTTCGGCAAGGGGTGCAAAAACCCGAGTGCTTTGGTCGGTGTCCCAAAGTTTTTGATAACGCTCGAGAAATTCATTATTAACTGGATCCACGGTGTCGCCCCTCTATTGATATGATCACATATGATATGATCACATAGAAAGCATTTCACATCTCAGAGGATCTCTCAACTTTTATTCATGGCTTCAAAGTAGTCGATGACGGAGTCATGCCCCAGCCACACCACTGGTTCCTGTGGATGTGCCATGTCTTGGAGGATTAAAGCACCACTCGCTTTAATAATTAATTCACTCAACTGGCTGGTCATCAATGAATTAGGATCCTTATGGAGGGCGATAAGAGCATCAGAAACGCCGAGCATCACCTCCATCAAATCTTTCGTCGAATGGGCCGGCCAATGCTCAAAATCCAGGGACTTCAGGAATAATGGGCTTTGAAGGTAGTTCTCAATAAGCTCATGCATTTTAGCCAATCCTCCTGGTGAGAGGGTGGCCTCAGCTTGGTCCAGTAACTCATTGACATAAGGATGATTGAGTTTGCGAGACCGCAACTCAAACAAAATAGAATACAGAAAAATCTCAACCCCAGGAAAGATACCGCTGGAATTTGTTAGAATTTCGGGGCAATTATAAACAGTCGCTTTGACGCCCTTGTTCCAGTGGGCAACGGCAAACTCCTCCAGCTTTCGTTTGGCGAAGCCTTGCAAATAAGGAGTATAGGAATTCCACTGCAACTTATGGTTAAAGAAAATTTGTGTACCATGGTAGCCGTAAGCGGAATAATGAATAAAACCGTTTGAGTGCTCTTGCTTCTGACGTAGGGCCGTGGTCTCTTCAATGAGAATATTAAGGCTCTCGGCAGTGACTTCTTGAAAACTCATTTGGCAAAATTGCCCAAGATCGGATTTCCAAAACTCCTCAGAGCTGAGGTGGCGATCCCCGGTTCCTTTGAAAACACGATTCATCAAACTCAAAACAATTTTTGAACGAGGAACACCACCTGCCATTAGGTGTGCAATCAAAACTTTTTTTCCCGGAGCGAGGTGTTGTTCGAGTTCCTTAACCCAGCTTCGAACTTGTTGACGAAAACGTTCTCGGCCATTTTTTTGGGATTCCGCAATGGCAGTTAAATCTAATTTAGCTTTAATGCCTTCTTTGAGACTGATCGATTTGCAGAGATCCACAGGGGTTTGCCCTTGTGAGTTAGGTTCCAAGTCAAAACCGCACTCTAGTGGCACATTGATCCACGGTGAAGGCACACTGGCTCCTTCGGTGGTGGTAAGCGGGCGCAACTTTTGGTTTTCATCACGGCGACCAACAGTCGAACGCACGATTGTCATGCCTCGTGCTTGTGCCATTTCGACAAGGCCATTAGCATAGCCTCTTTGAAAAAGTTCACCGAAGAGCACAAGGATATCTCCGGCTTCAAAATTGTTCAATGAGTTATTCAATACATTTTTTGTAGAAAGAGCTGTAAGTTTCATAGCGCCATGAGACCCTTTTCACTCAAAAAGGTCAAGTTCGAAACCCTGCGTCCAATGGCGCTCTCCGCCGTAGTGACTAAGGGTTTCCTGTGCTAATTTATCACAGTGTTTCAATGACGACGCCAGGTATTGTCGGCATCATGAGACGCAATGAGCGGGCCGCCTTTTCGTCCAATACCATCATCGAAGGATCAAACGAACTTGATGCTGACGGATTCACCATTCTTGCGCCTATGAATTTCAAAAAGTTTTCATAGGCATTGTCTCCACGTAATTGGAGCAAAAGTTGTCGATTGCGAAGATCAGGGCTATCCAAAAAGCCGGGCGTCGAACCATCCTGCGTGACGAAATAGAAAGTTTCTGTAGTACGAAAGGAAGTTAGTTCGTCTTTGCTAAGGCAGAATCGCACTTTCTGGGTGAGATACCTATTGCTGGCAGCTTGCGAGGTCAGCGCACGTACAACATCAATCCTCAAATCACTCTTTTCCGAAAGAAATAAAGCGGGGTTTAATTCTGCGGTTAAACATTGTTGTTGGAAAGTGCCAGCGATATTCAAGAGAAGTCTGCGAACATTGAGGCTGACACCGGTTGAAATGGACAATCCATTGCCTGCCGATGTGCTAGAGGATTCGCTACGGGATAGGCTATAACTACCTCCCGCACCGACCGATACCATTTCGTTTAATTTCAAACTCACACCCACTTGCGTAGAAACACTGGCTGACGTGGAAATGCTGGTTGACTCAGAACTGCTCACGCTAAAGCTAGCTCCGACACCAACACTGGAGCTAGTGCTTCCCGATGGTTCGACGCTGTTGATAGAGCTGACTATGGTCTCAAGTTGTGCTTTGAAGAATGGGATTACTTTTTTATTCACCGAGTTTAAGCATCGTTTCAACCATTGATCAGAGCGCTTCCAGGGCATTAAGCGTTGGTTGAAGGCAATTGGTTGTACGGGGTTTTGATCAAAGAAATAAAAGCAAAGGCGGTCCTGAAGTTCGGCGGTTAATTCGTGTCGTTGTAGGGCTCGAACCACCATCTCGGTCATAAATAAATCACGTTGATAATTGAGAGAGAAATTCTTGAGTGTCAAAGGGGATGGACCCATGTGGCGTCTCAGTGCTATGCGATCGGTAGGTTCGTTGAGATTCCAGGAGCGAATCGCATTTGAGTTCACATAGAATTTGTTTTGTAGGTGTGTCTTTTGCTCAGGCGAGAGTACTGGCGGTTCCACATTGATTGCAGGCAAGTCGCCCCACAACGGCGCCTGAGAATCATAGGTCAAGTCAGCCGGGGCGCCGATGTTCATCGTCGTTGTTTTAGAAATAAAAGCCTGGAGTGCTGGGTTCATAGGATGAGGCAAGGTATATCCAACCACTTCATCTTCGTTGCTACTGATCATTGGTCCAAGGAAGGTCTGAGGGCTTAAGCCAGCGGCATGGTCTACGGTGGTTTGATAGTCACCGGCGGGGTCCTTAGGAATGATTCCTTGAGTGTTATCACCGATGATCGTTTGTGGGTTAACAGGGGCAATTTCAAGCATTAAATAATTGCGTGAATCGATAAAACGAAAGTCGCTGTAGGATAGGGTGATTGGTAATACGATCCGGCCATTTGTGGCTAAGGTTAATGATTCGCCTCGAGAGAGCAAGTGGTAGGCAGACTGCTTTGATTCGTAACGGTTCCTTAATAAAGCCCAGCGCACTTTCCACACGCCATCCCGGATAGGTTCCTTGGAGTCGATTCCTCTGCTGATATTGGAGTAATTAAGAATTTGGGGTTCCAGTAGCAAATGCATCTCTTTTTTTACGCTCAAATGCATATTCGCGTCGAGACCATAATTGATTGTGCGCATTCGCAGTTTATAGGACGGCAAATAAATAAAGGCACTGGTGCTGCGTTCTGTAGTAGGTTGTGTGATTTTATCGGCCTCGATGGTGCGGCCATCGCGACTCAGTGCCATATCCCAAGGGTTAATGTAACCAGTAAGGGTTTCATCAAAATTGAGATCTTTATTTTGAATGCGGTACTCTGTTCGAATGTATTGTTGAGATGCATAGAATTTATGAGTGATCTTATCATCCCAGTAAATACAGCTATCGTACTCTGACACGCGGGTGGAGGGTGACAAGTCATTGTTCTGATCCTGTTGGGTATCTCCCTTGCTGATGTTGAAATGGTATCCCCGCAGGGGAGTGTTATCCGTTCCATTGCGAACGCAGGCGCGAACCTGATAATAGACTTCACGTTCTGTGGCTGACTCCTCACCAATGCGAGTCAATCGAAAGGTCAATGGCTCAAACTCATACTTAAGACGGCGGAGGCCGTCATTGGGCTCAGCGTTTTGAGAGTTGAAAGTTGATTCTTTTGGCTTGTTCAATCCAACGTATTCTTCAAAATTAAAACTTGGGCTGGCATTGCTAAATCCGGTCTTCAATCGTGCATATAGGTTTGATTTGATTTCATTGTGCTCGCCCAGAATATAAATGCTTTTGAACGTGCGTAGGTAAGGGTGATTTTGTTTAGGGGTGAGAATGACTGCTAACTCGAGACGACCGCGACTGGGTATGGCGGGAAGAGTGATTTCTTGTAAAAAGGCCACTGCTCCGTCGCGTAAGTAGGCGGTCCCTTTGAGGGGAACGGGGTTCACGATACGGCGAACTTGAGTATCGCCTTCGAATAAGGTCGAAAGCAAATAGGCTTCAAATTGGAATTCACCGGTGCTCAGTTTTAAGTAAACAGGCTGGCCGGCAGCATTGGTAAGTTCAATTTGGGGATTGGTACGGAAATCGAACAGAAATCGCCCGCCCACTCGCGAATCCAAACCCAATTCTTGAAAGTTAACGCGGGCATCGTTTGCAATAATGGGAACGCCAAGGGATTTTAAATCTTTTCCCGCCAAGGCCATCACAGCTTTGTCTGCTGAAACGGGTGAGCGAGGTTTTATCTTAATAAAATCAGTAATCTCCAAAGCGCCGGTGGATTCGCCATGAAGCCATGGGTTAATGGCAAATTGGATCGGAATTGTAACGGAGTTTGGACTGGTTTGCAGGATCAGGGATCGCTGGAGTGTAATATATCTGGCTGGGGCGGTATAGTGGTAGTTAATATTCTCTGTCCAAGATAAACAAGAATCATCGAGGGCTTGTGGAATCAGGGGGATTGTCGATCCCTCTAGGGAGATATTGGTACCTTTCAATGGGGATTTGTTCAGTGGGTGGGCGACGCAAAGCTTAAATGTGTAAAGTTTGGCGGTGGGGAATCCAAGTTCAGGTTCAGTTTCAATCACCTGTGACGAGCCCGTGATGGATGTAATGAAGTAAAATGATGGTGCGAAAGGCAAGTTAAGTTCAGGAACCGGTGGGGTAGGATTGAGTGTTTGGGCAAGAGCTAGCATCCCAAAGGAATTGATGATTAAGGTGAGTAAAATTTTACTGAGCTTCGACATTAATGGTCTCTCCACGGATGAAAACGAATTCCGCTTTCGATTCACTTCAATTACCGTGCTCAATTCAAATGCTCACTGATTTTAACTGAGTTCACCATCAGTGAATAGAATTTCAAAACCATGACGAATTTTTGGTGACAGTTAGAGCTAGAGCAATAGAATTGAAGTTGGAACATTTGGAAAATTGTCTAAGCTACTGCCATAATTGAGCCCGTCGCAAGTTGGATTGTGAGTCAATGTTGTGGGCAAGGAGTTAGGTTGTAGGGGGAGAGTGAATGGGGAGTTATTCTAAGAAGCGAGCAAAGTTTTTGGTGTGTCTCGGATTAATGACTTTTTTCTGTAATGAGGGAAAATCTAATGTTTTGGGTGTGAGCTATCATAATTTCTTTCCGACACCCGCTCAGACAGATTATATTACCGTACAGTCTTCAGAGAATATTAGAGCCAAAAAATGGCGGATGCATCTGTTTGGATCTCTGAGTGGTAATAATCTTGTTGCCTATGAGTCTCCGACGACTGAGCAAAATCCTCAAAGCATTACGGATCAATTAGCAGCGGCGGATTTTGGATTGGCCTATGGTATAACTTCGAATCTCGAATATGGCTTGAATCTGCCGATGCATATAAACCATAGCATTAAGCCCGATACCGACCGCAAATACATTGCACAACGATGGGTCACGATGATTCATAACCAATTCAAATATGTTTTCCAGCGGCGCGGAGAAAACACGGTGGATGGAGCCGGGGCCGCTATAGTCGCATCGGTGGATTTACCCAATACTCGCCAAGATGGCTTTCTCGGGCAAAAGCAAAATCCAATTGCGACCGTTGAGGTCGTTTATGATCAGGGAGACGAAACCGAGTCTTTTGCTTTGAACGCAGGTTATCGTTGGCGGTCCCCAGGCGTGGCCTATGCAGATGCACCGGTTTTCCCACTTGAAGATCAGCTATTGTTTTCTGGAGCCTACCAACGGCAGTTTGCCAAGAATCGTAAGTTGAGTTGGATTGCTGAATTTTATGGGGCCTATCCGCTTGATCTAGGGATCTATAAGAATGCCAAAGATATTTCATCGGGCGAAGCGGTTTTTGGAGTGCGAGGTGGACCTTCCAAAAGCCGCCGATGGACCATTGGTTGTGGCACTGAGGTTTTCAAAGGATCTTTGAGCCCTGATTGGAGGCTGTTTGCTGGTTGGAGCTGGGATTTTACTCTCGCCGGAAAGAAAAAAGAGGCTGATGTCTTATTGGAGCAGCGGAAAGTACATGGTGTTGCTGATGGCCTTAGCGATCCTCTTGATCAAGGTCCTTCCGGTCCTATCATTGAAGATGGGGATCGCGATGGTGTGATTGATGATGACGATATGTGTCCGCGAACTCCGCGGGGTGTACGTGTGGATGTGGAAGGCTGTCCAATTGACTCGGATGATGATTCGATTCCTGATTATGAAGACCGTTGTCCGAAAACTCCGAAAGGGGAAGTTGTGAATGGGCAGGGCTGTACCGTACTAAAGTAGATTCTTCTGAAAAAGGCCAACTTCTGCGTTGGCATCGCTTCACCTCTCACTCAACGTAGGGGAACTACGCCTCGTTCGATTTGAAGCTTGCCGCCTTGAATTTGGCTCTTTTTCAGAAGAATCTGAAGCAATAAGGTTGAATTTTTAAAGAGGTTTGTGATGAAAATTGAAGTTGAAATTCCCAGATGGAGTCAGTCTTTTGAGTTAAAACGCAGCCAGGCGCCGATTAAGGGCCAAGGCTTTTTTTATTTTCTCGGTGATCGGCCGGAGAAAAAGTTTAATTCGATCATTGAAGACCATGCCCTTGATTACCAAAAAGAAGCATTACTTAAGAATGAGCGCGAGACGCTTCACTTTATTGGGAGTCAAGGATCGGTTTGGATTCAGCGTCGTTCGAAACGAAAGAGTTTAACTCATGGAGGAGCTTTTCAAGAATCCGCTTATACACAGGCTCGTGATGGGGCCGGGGCTCTCGTCGGTGTTCTGCGTGCCCAGGGGATCAAGCGCTTAGACGTGGAGTTTTGGGGCGCATTAGAATCTGAAGAAGTTGGTTTTTTAGTGGGTCTCGATTTAGGGGCTTATCAATTTCGAGCTCTTTTTGAGGGGCAAAAACCACTTGAGGGTTTGCCGCAAGTGTCTTTGCTGAGCCAGGGAAAAGTGTTTAGCGAAAAGCGATTGAGAGAAGCTCAGCATTTAGCTTCGGGAGTCAACTGGGCCCGGCATTTGGTGAATTTGCCCGGGCAGAGTCTTAATCCTCAGAGCTTTGCAGCTCTTTGCGAAGAGTTTTTCAAGAAATCGAAAACGGTTAAGGTCAGTGTTTGGGATGAGTACCGTTTGCAGCGTGAAAAAATGAATTTGCATTTGGCGGTTGGACAGGGCGCTCATTTTGGACCACGCATGGTACACCTGAAATATCGCCCGCAAGGGTCAAAAAAGAAGCCGGTTGCTGTCGTGGGAAAAGGTATTACTTTTGATACTGGGGGGCTCGATATTAAACCATCCTCTGGTATGCGCCACATGAAAAAAGACATGGGGGGCGCGGCCGCAACCTTTGGATTGTGTGTATGGCTAGAGCAGATGAACTTGGATGTTCCCTGTGATTTTTATTTGGCCATCGCCGAAAATTCTGTAGGTCCGAAGTCCTTTCGCCCCGGTGATATCTTTCAAGCGCGAAATGGCTTGTTTGTTGAAATTCACAATACCGATGCGGAAGGGCGATTGGTGCTTGCGGATGTTTTAGATGTTGCAGTAAAGAGCAAAGATAAACCAGATTTAGTTATTGATTTAGCCACCTTGACGGGAGCTATCAAAGTCGCCCTAGGTGCCGATGTTCCTGGCTTGTTTTCCAATGACGACGCTCTGGCCGCGCAACTTGAGAAATCCTCGCAAGCTGTTGGTGAAACTTGTTGGCGCATGCCACTGGTTCCTAAATACGCGAGTCAAATGAATAGTCCTGTGGCACATATGACAAATGCGGTGGATGGTTTTGGTGGCGCCATTACCGCAGCCATGTTTCTGGAGCGTTTTGTTTGGGATGTACCATGGGCTCACATTGATATTTATGCTTGGAATGATAAACCCACCGGTGGTTTGGGGTTTACCGGAGGAAGTGGGCAAGGGGTTCAGACGATGGCGAATTTCCTTTTGGCTCGAAGTAAACGAAGCAGTAAACGAGGTCGCAGTTCGAGGTAATAACTCTTTAGAAACGAAAGGGGGCGAGCATGAACTTCTTAGGAAAAGGCTTGTGTTTGGCGGTTTTATTGGGGTTCCTGGTTTGCTGTCACTTCTCAGCCGAGATCGAGACCGCTTATCGACCTAGTTTCGAAGAGCGTTCCTCCATTGGGAATAAGGAATATTTTTTTGGTATACATCCCCTGCACAATCCCGAGCGCATGCAGGAGTTTTTTGGGCCCATAGTTGACCTGTTGAATGAACAGATAGAGGGAGCAAGGTTTACTCTGGAGTCGTCCAAGGACTATGAGGATTATAACGTTAAGATCACCAATCGACATTTTCACTTTATTTTGCCCAATCCCTATCAAACACTTTTAGCCCAAAGGCATGGTTATAAAGTTTTTGCGAAGATGGGTGATGATTTTAATTTTAAGGGCATTATTTTGGTTCGCAGTGATGGGCCGATCAAAACGCTATTAGATCTCAAGCGACGCAAAGTGGGATTCCCAGCTCAAACGGCCCTCGCCGCTTCTATTTTACCACAAATGTATTTACATAGGAATGGACTTGATATCCGGCATGACATCAAAATCACTTACGTTGGTTCGCAAGAGTCTTCCATCTTGTCAGTGCTCAATAAAGAGGTTGATGCCGCAGCGACCTGGCCTCCGCCTTGGAAAGCCATGATTCGCCAGAAACCGAACATTGGCAACCAATTGAAGGTGATCGCCGAAACGGAATCCTTAATCAATAATAGTCTTATGAGTCGAGGTGATCTTAATTCGGAATTGGTGAATGAGGTTAGGAAGATCTTTGTAAACCTTCAAAACACCAAGAAGGGTCAAGTCCTTTTGCAGAAACTGGAACTTTCAAAATTCGAGCCAGCAGACGATGAACGCTACAAATCAGTGAATGCCTACATCAAAAAATACAATGAGATAATGGGAGTAAACTTGTAATGGCACGGCTTTGGGGCCTGTTGGCCGAAAAACTCAAAAATCTTTCAGTGCGTTCCCATTTAATAATGGGCGTCACTTTAGTTCATGGCATTTTAATGGCGGGTTTTATCTTTGAAAGGGTCCAGCAAGAAAAAGAACTACTGGCCAATCAGGTGAAAGAAAATGCCTACTCTTTGGCAAGTACGCTGGGCGTGACTGTCGCGCCCTGGGCGCATTCTCGTGATCTCGCTGGTTTGGCCGAAGTCATTAACTCGTTTCTAACCTTTAAAAATCTGAATTATGCTTTTATTCAAACCGACGATGGCAAGGTATTGGCTCACACAGACCCAAAGTGGGTTGGGCTGTTTGCTACAGACAAGCAAAGTCAGTTTGTGTTTTCGGCTGAACACCTTTTTCCCAAATTGGTTCATGAAAGTGATGTTGATGTTGAATATGCATCGCCTATTGTTGTGGGTTCCAAACATATAGGATGGGCTCGCGTGTCTTTGGATAAGTCTTCAACCAACAGTAAGATTCAAGTGGTTTTTTTGAAAGGCCTGGCCTTTACGCTTCTTGCAATTTTGGTCGGAGGGTTAATGGCATGGTTGGTGTCCAGTCTCTTAGTGTATCAGCTGAACAATTTGGTGAGGGTTGCGGAGGAAATCAAGAACGGTAATTTATCCACTCAGTGCGATGATTCAAGTCAGAACGAGATTGGAAAGTTAGCTCAGGCCTTTAACCAGATGATGAAATCGATCAACGAGAACAAGCAACATTTGGTCCAGAGTGCGAAGATGGTGTCCTTGGGTGAAATGGCCTCAGGGATTGCGCACGAAATTAATAACC
>JBILOD010000350.1:0-4706 GCA_044374645.1 Pseudobdellovibrionaceae bacterium
CAATGGTTGTACGTGTACTCTTGCAGCAGCTGGGAAGTCAGGATCTTAAAGTCAGATCAAAAGCCGCCGAAAATCTTGGGGACTACTCCTACGATGAAGTGATTCGAGCTCTTCTCACTGAGGTGCGAAGCTTTTTGAAAGACACTGAGTACACCAATCCAGCCTATTCTTGGGTATTCAGTGCATGTATTGAAAGTCTTATTAAGCTGGTGACCACCGACTATAGCAGCGAAGTCCAATCCCTCAACGCAGACTTCGCCGCGGCTATCTCTGCTTCCAGTGGTGGTGGATTGACGGGTATCTTTGGTTCAGGCAGCAGCTCCGAGATTCGACACAAAGGTATTAGTTCAAAGTCGGCTGAAAAATGGGGCCCGCGAATGCAGGTGTTGATGTCGACCGTGCAGACTCGTACTGGAACGGTTGCGCGCTTACCAGCCGCAGCTCAAAATACCGTTGATCCTAAAGGTTTATTGATCAATCGTTTGGGGAGCGCTTTAACTCCCGATCAAGCTAAACTTCTTGAAGAACTATTAACTGAGAAGGATCCCAATGGTGAGCTTCTTGACTATTTTAATAAAGCGATTCTTGGCTCGCTCGATGAGAATCATTTTAACAAAGGGAGTAAATCAATTAAGGATGGTAAAAGCCGCAACTTCTACGGTCGCGAGCATGAACTGGAGCTTGTCGCCCAGGCTTTACTTAGGATTGATAAAGGACATGTATTACTGACAGGTAAAGCGGGAGTTGGAAAAACGACGATTTTAAAAATGCTCACGGATGGATGGCTCAAAGGAACACTGCCATTTCCAGGCAGTAAGCCTCCCGTACTTTTAGAACTTTCAATTTTGGATATCACAAATCCCACTGATCCCTCGGCGATCCGATCCCGCGTTGCCGTGGCGGAACAGTTGGCTCAAACGCTAGGGCGCCATGTTGTCCTTATGGTGGATGAGGCCCATGTTGCCACAAGCATGACGAGGAACGCACTTAAGAGCTTTTTAACGAGAGAGATGCGCACGGACAGTAATGTGCATTTTATTTGGTTAACGACGTCTTCGGAGTCGCGTGAGTTTCTCGATGACACGGCGTTTAGCCGCCGATGGGTTTCCATTGATGTTCGAGAATTTACTAATGCGGAATCGATCGAGTTGATCAAGAAGAGTTATTTGCCGCTCTGGCGTGAACGCCATGTCTCAGATTTGGCCGCGATTGGTGATATTTCGGACGAGGCCTATCAGTTGGCGGCTCGCTTTGCAAAAATGGAAAATGCCCACTCTGGTAATCCAACGGGAATCAAAGAGATACTGGAAGGCGCGATTATTAGTAGATTGCGCAAAGTCGAAGTGGCTATTGAAGCAAAAGGAACAAAAGTCAGTTCTCCACAGAAATTCACCCTTGAGCCTGCGGATATTCGAACTTACTTGAAGGAGCATAAAGGTCAGGACCTGATTCCGGGAGACGCCGCCTTTGATGAAACGTTCGAGAAAAAATGGAAGGACCTTGAAAGCGAATATGTTGGTAATAAAGGCCTGATGTATTTGGAAAAGAAAGATTTGAAATCTCATTTTACCTCGGTGGGTTCTCGTCGTCAGGTGTCGGCGCGCATCTACATGGGACCTCCGGGTGCAGGTAAGAGCTTTTTACCTGAGATGATTGCCAAGTACTTTTTTAAGACGAAAGCTCTCTCTATCAATGGAGCAAAATACAGTGAAGGCGGACTTGGGTTAAACACTCTCATTGGATCGCCTACTGGCACCGTTGGATCCGAACAGCAACGTTCCGTATTGACTAAATACCTCAAAGATAACCCACAGGGTGGCGTCATTGTATTTGAAGAAGCGGACTTGGCTCACCAGGATGTTTTTAGCTTTTTGGTGGATGCTATCACGAGCAAAGAATTTGAAGATGGCTTGGGGTACCGTTGGAACTTAGAAAATTACTTAATCATATTAACAACCAACGTTGGGCAAGAGTTGATGGTTGCTACGGAAGCAGCCCAGAAAAAACTCAATTGGGATGATTTAGAAATGCGCCGAAGGGCACTTATGGAAACCGTCTATCTTGATGGTGAAATGGTGGATATGCCCAAGGCGGAGATCCTGACCAAATTGTTTGAGCAGTTCATGGCGAAAGTTTCGAAGCATTCGAATCCGCAAACTGATTCGGCTGTCGCACGAACTCAGAATGAGAAACTCGAACGTCGTTTCACGCCCCGTTATGTGATGTTGCCCACTCGCCAAGAACTGATTGAGGCAGCCTATTCGGCCGTAGACCGATTTGTTGATCAGCAGAAACGGGAAAATAACGTCACCTTTGATATCAGCCGTGAAGACGTTGAAAAAGTTCTCGATGTTGATCGCTTCCGCATTAAAGAAGGTTTTGCTTATGTCGGAGGTCAATTAGAGAAACGACTGTTTTCATATCTTTCGGCCTATCAAAATGAAAAGGGTAAAACGATTAAAATCAAAGTGGGAGAAGAAGAAGTTAAGCTCGGAAGCAAAACTCTAAAAGGTCTGCGCCTCGAAGTTAATGAGGGAGCCACGGTAAAGACATATTCCTATGGCATCCCTGCGCCAGCCTCAGAAAATCCTTGGTTTAACAGCCCAACCATGCGTGAACGTTTGACCACATTTGAAGAAGAGATGAGCAAGCGGGTCATGAATCAAGATCGGCAAATCAAGGCTCTCTCACGAATGTTGAAACAAAAAGCCATGAGCTGGGCAACCCGGGTGGTGTTCACTCAGCTAGGAACTTCTGGGAATGGTAAAACTGAGTTTGGATATGCGTTGGCGGAAGTTCTCTACGGGGATCGTAATGCCGCTTATAAAATCTCAGGAATCAATACCTGGGGGGATTTGCAAAACTATTTCCGCTCTCCTACGGGATTTGTGGGTAATAACGAAGAGACCGAGTTTGAGCGCTGGTTCATGGCGCGCAAAAGTATGGGTGGGGGCGTGATTATCCTCGATGAACTTTTGAGCTTTTATGGCCTCAATCAAAATGAGGCCGCAGAAAAGATCAAAGCTATTAACAAACTTTACGATATGCTCGATGAGGGTGTGATCCGCTTTGGAAACCGAGTTGAAGATGCTTCGGGTTTTAGCATAGAAATCACAGGCAATGCCCTTCAAGAGTTTTTTGCAGGAATTGATGATGATCCAGGCTCTGAAAAGCAGGTTCAGTTGCGATTGAAAAGCATCACAGAAAACGATATTTTTAAGTACTTTGCTAAAATCGGAATTGATGCCGCCAAGATGGCCCGATTTGGAGAGATTTTTGTGAATGGTCCGCTCCCGAAAGAGCAATCATTGAAGGTCGGAAATAAGGATCTTGGTAAACTGGTGAATGAAGCGACGGCCGATGTCGGTCAGCTTTACGACTTCGAAGTGAAGGTGGACCCAGCGGTGGTCGCTGAAGTGATTAAGCGGGTGAGTACGATTAATCTGGGAATGCGCAAAGTGAAATTTGCAATTCAAAAACTGGTAACCCAACCCTTGGGCGAAATTTTCTTTAATCATATGGGGGTGGAGCTCATCGAAGTGAAGTTGGAAGATGGTAAGATTGTTTGGTATCTGGATGGTAAGAAGTCCGAGCAAGCTTGGCCGCAGTTGGAAAGCATCGAGAAGGTTGAAAAAATCAAGGTTGATCCGGCACAGCTGGATTTCATTGGCCGTCATGAATTCCATGGTCATTGGATGGTCGATTATTTGTTAAAACGCAAAAATAGCACGATGTCCATTAGTCTTATCCCGAATGAGGATAGCCTCGGTCGCGTTCGGTTCAAGCCAGACGCTGAGAACTATGAATTGGATACTTTGAGTTCTATTCTGGGTGAGATTGTGAGTCTTGAAGCTGGGCATCGAGCGGTCTTTATCAGTGGCTTGTACGCTACCGGTGGCGGATCTTCTGGGCAACGCAAAAAAGACGAGACACCATCCGATGATTTGGGAAAGGTTGAGCAGAAAATTGATCAGATCCTTTCAAACAACCTACTGAATGCTTATCGTGAGTATGGATCGGCGGGTAATCAAAAAGTGTTTAAGGCCTTTATGCGTGATCTTGCCAAAACGATGGCGGACGCTTTGATTCGCTACGGCACCAAAACTAAAGTGTTTGACCCCTTGTTTGATGATCTGATGCGAGAGCGCTATTTGGGAGATGATCGAATTGATAGTTTTGTGGCAGGCATTCAGCCAGGGCAGTTAGCCTCCGCTGAAAAACTCATGGTCTGGTCGCTCACAGTTGGTCTTCGTAAAGCGCTCAGACAGACAATGGCTCGGCACAGTCTGAAGGCAGCGGATCGTGAAGATCTAATGAAGTTAGGCCGAGAACTTCTCCGTAAGGTGACGCGTGAGGCGGAGACGATGGCGAAAACCAAGGGTGTGAAGGTCGATTCATCCCTTCAGGATAGACGGGCCAAAGGATTAAAATCCCTGGAACAGATCTCAGCTGGCATCAATAAAGGAAAGATATCCTGTGAGGCAGCGATCGATTAATTAAAGTTTAAGCGGCCCATCCTTGGGTCGCGGTTTTTTTTTGAACCAAAATGAGACTTTAGTCCGGTAAGGAAGTAGTGAACGTCGCACTAAGACCCTTCAAACGGGTCTTTGAAATTAACTCTCAAGTTGCTATACTGGCTGTACGTTGGTTCGTCGCCGAAGAGCTTGGGGGTCATAGTGCAAGCGTTTTATGTTTCGCGAAAAGGG
>JBILOD010000267.1:0-5800 GCA_044374645.1 Pseudobdellovibrionaceae bacterium
TCCTATTGGTTATTGAGTTGGAACAAGCCAAAAGCTCCAGTGCCAGGGTGGTTGGAGCATACGTTTTCAATGCATTCACGTGCCATTGGTTTTTTTAAAGCGTCACTATCGTCACTGATGGATGAGGTGAGTGGCATGCGTATAGAGCAGCGTAAGAAAATAACCTATGTGGTTGACGAGACATTTTCTATTCTACCTGAGACATTTTTGCGAGAATTGCTCTTGATCGATATCAAAGAAGAGAACTTTCGATTCATCAACGCCAGACGATTTCCGGTGGGTAGTCCGCAGCAGGAAGTGATGTGCCAGCGGCTCGAGGAGAGTTGGCTTAATTGGGCTGCGGCGCTGGATCATCTTATGGCAATGAAGCATTTTTGCGCGAATATTTCTAACTTTATTGATTCAAAAACAAGTTCTGGGGTGATCGACATCTGTGGGAGACGTCAGCTAAACAGCAGTGAAGATCCAAATTCCTTGCTTGTGAAAACCGAGGAAAAACTTCAGGATCGAGGATACAAGCATTTGGCATTGCAGGTATCGCAAAAAATGAATGAGCTAAAATGTGTTGGTCGGTAATAATGACTTACTTTGAGGGCGACCAAAAATAAATTCGCCGATCATTCATCAAGAATGTAGTTCAAGGGGTTGATCGGAATATTGTTAAGGCGGACCTCATAATGACAGTGAGGCCCCGTCGAGCGACCAGTGCTTCCCACAGCCGCGATGACATCCCAGCGATTAACTTTCTGTCCCACCTGAACATAGATCTGCGAGTTGTGGCCAAATCGAGTCATGATTCCATAACCATGATCTATTGTGACTAATTTTCCGTAGGTTTCATCAAAGGCGGCAAAGGTGACAACACCATCAGCCGGTGCAAAAATAGGGGTGCCGGGAGCTGCAGCAATATCGATCCCATTGTGCATCGCTGGTTTACCGGTATAAGGCGAAATGCGATAGCCATATTTAGACGTCAGCCATCCGCGGGTCGGTTTGATGCTTGGAGTGGAGTTCAGCAAGCTCTGTCGTTCCGAGAGGCTCTCCCATAAATCAATAACACTCTGTTCACGCAGTTGGGTTTGTTTCACGGCACGATCAATGCGAATGGCGAGCTTGCTGTACTCATTGGTCGTTTCTGCCGCTAGTTCGCCTTGGGCCTCATTAATGGGGGTTTCTTCTGAAAAGTCACTGTCACTGTTGGCTAGCTGTTGAAGTGGAGGGCGATGCTCCTGTTGGGTTTCACCAGCATCGGCAATATCCTGCCCAGGCTTTGGGTCAACACCTACAGATAGTTTTAAACCCCGGTTTTCATCTTCCACGTTCGTAATCAATTTTAATTTACTCGAGAAAGTCTTAACCCGCTCCAGGGCACTTT
Organism: Pseudobdellovibrionaceae bacterium; assembly: GCA_044374645.1. Classification (GTDB taxonomy): domain Bacteria; phylum Bdellovibrionota; class Bdellovibrionia; order Bdellovibrionales; family Bdellovibrionaceae; genus CAUJGP01. The sequence goes on from JBILOD010000267.1 coordinate 1,376, forward strand.
CAAGAGCGCTTACTTTTGTTTCAACGATCTGGAACTGTTTCTTGAGTTGCAGGTTCTCTAACTTCAGTTGTTTCATCTCCTGGGATTCCAGGAGGAGGCCGAAATAGTCTAATACGAAAGCCAATAGAATCACAGTGAGAATGACACCGGAGAATATGCTGACTTTGACCCATTTTGTGGAAAGTACGAGTTTCCGGGTGGCTTTAGTCTCGTCGCCGACGATAAAGAAAGTGATGTTTTTTGCTTCCAAGATTATAGCCCTCTTACTCCGTGATTTTTAACAAGAGAGTCGTGATATTGTCATCTCCGCCGTTCTTTTTTGCTTCCTCAATTAAGACCTGGGGCGCAAGTTCAATTGGAGTTCTAAAGACAATTTCACAGATTCTTTTGTCACTGACGAGACCATGAAGGCCATCAGAACAGAAGAGGTAAGTTTCACCGACATTGACGGGTCTTTCAATCACATCACATGCAACATCGCGTTCAAATCCCACACTTCTTGTAATAACATTTTTTGCCACCATTTTGCTGGCTTGCTCTGGGGTTAAAATGCCGGCGCGGATTTGTTCATTCATCAAAGAGTGATCTTCGGTGACTTGCCACATAAGGTTTCCACGAATCAAGTAACAGCGAGAATCCCCAACGTTAGCAATAAAAAGGGTATTTTTAGTGAAGTGGGACATCACCATAGTGGTTCCCATGCCATTTAACTCAGGATTCTCTTTAGCGTGTTCGAAGATGCGGGAGCTGGCTTCTCCATAGGCAAAGCGGATTAACTCTCGGGGGCCTAAATGCTGATTGTTGGGATTTATGAAAACATCTTTGACGGTGGTGCAGGCCATTGAAGAGGCGACTTCGCCGCCCTTATGGCCTCCCATACCATCAGCCACAATGAATAAACCAATATTTTTCTCATAGAGAAAAGAATCTTGATTGTTTTCACGCTTCAGTCCCGGATCTGTCTTAACCCAACCTTTTGCTTGCATAAATTTGATTCTAGAACTCGTTTGATAGCATTCCAACTAACAATTTAAGGACCTCGCAAAAAGGCTAGGGTCTCAACCACTTAATTTTTTTACTCAGCAAGAATCTCTAAATTTAATTTATTTGAAGTGCTTAAGTTGCGGGCCTTCCAAGCCGATATCGGAAACGGAAGGCCCTATGCTAATAATAAATGTACCACGCTATTTTTTTTATTCCATTTTGCTGCATGGGCTTGTGGTTCTATTGCTTTTGTACCTAAATAAGCAGCAAATTGTGAGGCCACTACCATCTCCCATCGTAAGTGTGGAGATCATTGAAACACCCCTGCAAGAAAAAACGAAGTCGGCAAAGGAAGAACGTAAGCTCATTGTGGATCAGGACAAGGTGAACAACGAAATTGACCCTATGGCGCAGTACTTAAGTTCCCACACTCAAAAGGTGGTCCGAGAAACCGTAGCGAAAAATCATGGAGAGTTTCAAAATAAAAAGACCAAAGTCCAGGCCATGCGTGATGCCGTGGTGCCCCCGCCCAAGCCAAAAACAATGGCGCTTCCGAAAGACCTATTTGGGTCCTATAAGCATTCACTGGCTAAGTCTTTGGAACAACAAATCCAAAAAAATAAAGGCGAAGCTCAAGCTGGAGCTGATGTTTCGCGAACCAGGGACTATTTACCTGGCAAAGAAGCCGGCCTGGAAACCTTGCTTAGCACTCGAGAGTTTGTTTATTATACCTATTATAATCGAATTCGTAACCAGCTGAGTCAGTACTGGGAGCCTAAAATTAAGCAAAAAATTGTGGCTTTGTTTAAGCAGGGGCGTCGCATTGCTTCTACTGAAGATCGTATTACTAAAGTCCAGATTGTTCTCGACTCAAAAGGGGTCTTAATGAAGGTGCAGGTCATGGGAGCCTCGGGGGTCCAAGACCTCGACGATATTGCCGTAGAAGCTTTTCGGGCAGCTGCGCCATTTCCGAACCCTCCAAAGGGTATAATCGAACCGGATGGAACTGTTAAGATCCAATGGGATTTCGTCATTGAGTCCTAACCTCATTCCCACTCTGTAAACCGGTACAAATCTTTGCCAGAATCATTCTTTAAATGGTAGGATGCGGCTTTTGCTGGAAAAGATTCGACTTGGCCCCCTGAGGGTGATCTTTGTGCGACTTTCTTGGCAAAAGCCAAGGGTTCCCACTTGGGGAGCACTGGTACCAACAATTTTTTAAGGTGAAGGCATGGCAACTAATAAAAATGCAGTTTCTCGTGAGATTTTAGAAAACGTTGCGGTTCGAGCGCATTATCTAGCAACCCAAATGATATCTCAAGCAAACCACAGAACCGATAAAGAAAAAGGCGATCCAAAGGTTGGTGGTCACGCATCGGCATCGGCCAGTGCTCTTCATATTTTGGGAGCCCTTCATCTTGTGGCAAAGACTGGATTTGATTTTATTGCCAACAAGCCTCATGCATCGCCGTCAGACCACGCTTATAACTACCTAATGGACCTTTTTTTGAAGCCAGACTTTTCCAAAATGAGTTTAGAAGACTGTAATACCGCAATGCTGGGGCTGCGTAAGTACCCGGAACACGGCGAACCAGTGTTTCAGAGCTATCATTCTGCTCTCGATCCCGATGGACACAACTTTTTTCCTTCAGGAACTGTGGGGATTCCACCCGTTCAAGCGGGATACTTAGCCCTAGCTTATCGATTCGCAAAAGAACATAAATACGAAGTTCCCGATGCTCACTTTTGGGCCGTTTGTGGCGATTCTGAGTTTCGTGAAGGCTCTATGTATGAAGCCATTCCTGATTTTGCTGAGCGCGAAATAGGCAATTTAACTTGGATCGTAGATTATAATCGTCAAAGTCTTGATGGTCACCGTATCACGAACAAGCGCATCATGAATGGAACCGACGCTGTTCGAATCGAACGCACCATGGAGGCCAATGGTTGGGAAGTGATTCAAGTTCGTCACGGCAAGTTTAGACAAGAATTGTTTAAACGTCCGGGCGGAGACCTTTTTCAAAAATTCTTGGAAGAAGAATTAGAAGACTATGAGTTACAGGCGTTGCTTTTAGTGAAGGACATGAAAACATTGAAAGCGGGTATTAGCAAAGAACGTCCGCATCTCAAAAAATTCATGGAAAACCTCACTGAAGAAGAGTTGCAAAGGGCGCTCCGTGATATGGGCGGCCACGATATGATCGCTTTAGCTGAAGCAATGTCACAATCCAAGAAAAGCACCCGTCAGCCAACAATGATTATTGCCCACACCGTGAAGGGGTGGAATTTAAAATGTGCAGCTCAAGCAGGTAACCACTCAGCATTACCATCAGAAGAGGAAGTCGAGGAGCTTCGTCAAAAGCAAGGTCTGACCGGTTCAACCCTTTTTGCTCGATTTGATGAAAAGACTCCGGAAGGACAATTCTGCCGGCAGCGTGGAGAAGCCCTTTATAAAGATATTTTGGCGCAAAAGGCACTTAAAGAAAAAAATCAAAATCTGTTTAAAGCAGAACTGGGTCAGTTTGGTGAACTACCTGAAACCTTGGAAATTAGCACTAAGATGGCCAACTATCCTCACACTCAATGGATGTTGGGACAGTTGACGGCGAAGCTCACTCGTATTGCCAATACTCCATTGGAGATTGCGAAGCTAGCTAAGGGTCAGAAGGCCTTGGCAGAATCGGAAAAAGTCTGGAAGCTTCCGGGTGAATTGATGGTGTCGATGGCTCCTGATGTTGGTACTAGCACAAACTTGAACCCAGCGATGGACGGCAAGATCTTTGGTGCTAATGTGGTTCAAGATTACGAAAACGAACTTCAAGTTAAAGATGAAAAAACACCGGATTTAATTCCTGGTCAGGAAGTTTCGGATCGTTATTTGCGCTTTGAAATTGCGGAAGGAAACGTAATGTCCTGTGTGGGCTCCTTCGGTCGCCTGCGCGACACCTTGGGCATTCCAACATTGCCATTAATGACCGTTTATGACTTCTTCATTAAGCGCGCTTTGGATCAGTACTTTTATAACCTCTACTGGAAATCTAGTTTTATTTGTGTTGGTACCCCATCAGGTGTGACCTTGTCTCCAGAGGGTGCGCAACACGGCTGGAAATCTGATTTTCAAATCCCAAATCAGATTACTTGGGAGCCATTCTTCTGTGTGGAGCTTGATTGGATCCTCTGTGATGCGATCAAACGCCATTTGACTTATGATAACGTAGGTCGCTCGGGTGTGTTGATCCGTGGTGTGACTCGTGGGGTGGAACAAAAGGATCTTCTGAAGTACCTCAAAAAGCAAAGTCGCTTCAAAGTGGGCTTGCCAGAAGGTACAATGTTGAGCCGTGAGGAGTTTGCGCTTGAGGGCTCATTGGTGGAATCCTCTCTTGAGTGTGTTTCTGAAGCGGATATGATGACGGCTCTTCGTAAAGAGGTTTTGGAGGGTGC
>JBILOD010000365.1:0-4551 GCA_044374645.1 Pseudobdellovibrionaceae bacterium
GCCTTAGTTACCAATGGTGCAATTTCTCTCTCATAATGTCTAAAGTCGGCCAGTTCGGTGGGGCCCACTTTGTTTTCATCGCGGGCTTTGCGGGCAGCATGGCCAGCTGCAATGTAATTGTAACCGATTCCGCACTTGAAGGCTGATGCGAGGTTGCTTGGGAGATCGGAGGCTTGATCATCATCGGGTTTTCGGTAGAGGGGTTCCAGTTTCTGGGTTCCTGTTTTGTAGGTGTTGTTACAAGCCTCCTGAAGCAGTTGAACGAGGCGTTCCTCTTGGTTTTTGTTGAGTCCATCGAGTGAAAAACCTTCGAGAAAGGTCTTTCCATCTCTAAATTTAATTGGGCTGCTGCCCTTAGTGAAATGTTTCAAAAGATCACTATTTTCTGACCTCTTCAGCAGGAGTTCAATTTCATTATTAAAGGTCATCTGGTCAAAAAGGCCTACTTTTGTTGCGAAGTCGAAGTCATTAGTTCCTTCATTCATACCTTTGAGGTAACCATTCTCGCGCAGAACAACAAGGAACCGCCGTTTGCTTTTTCCACTGAGACTTGCTTGAGCTTCATCAACAAAATGATCTGAATCAATGGAATTCAGAAATACGTGTGTGCGGGTATCATTGAGTTCATCCATAAAGCTCTGACGCTCTGGCGATCGAGCCACCATCACATCAGCATTGGTACGACGATCCTGATCGGTTTGACCTCCTTTGGTCAGTCGATTCGTGACCTTGCCGAGCACGCTTTTTACTACAAAATCTTCGGGGGCCGCGTCGGCAGCTCGAAGGGTGCCGAGTACGGCCAGCGTCACAAGGGATGCCTTTTTTTCTGGTACTAGGCATTCGAAGCCAGTCGTTCTGACTTTGAGTTTTTCATAGTGTGTTTCGGCCAGATTAAAGAGTTTGTCCTGGCACTCTTGGTTTCGAGTGACGCACATTCTTGCAAGATTGGTGGCTTGCAAACCAAGGTCAGTGGCCTTTTTCGCAACTTCAAAGAGTCCGGTGCCGACGGCAAAAATAACACCTTCTAGGTCGTTAGGTAGTTTGATGTTCCCCAAAGAATCAGTGAATTGTTCTAACTTTTGACCATAGTCGGCTGCCGCTGATTGAAATACCGCGCGTTTCATGGATTTTTTGGCGCGAAGTATTTCAGTGCGTTGGCAGGTTCTTGAAGAGGTCTGTTGGAGCTTTGGGTTTGCAAAGAAGAAGCGTTGGCATTTCTCTGAGGTCACTAGCTTTTTGCAGTCATCAATTTCTTGATTGACCACATAATCCTGCGCTTGACCCACGAGTGATCGCAAATCACCAAGGCAAGATCCGCTGGCCCAAGATGAGAAGGATAAGCACAGAAGGATGGTCACAACAAGTGCGCTGTTACCACTTTTTTTATGAATGATTTTGTTTTGAACCCATTGCTGCGCCACAAACAATATATCGGTCATTCAACCGTAAAGCTGAGAGATAATTGATATTTATCCTAAGGCAAAAAATAAAATTCACCATCCTGAAGAGAGTGTTCAGTGATCGTCCAGGTTATCTTAATGAACCCTTGATCTGTTCAATGGGATTTAGGGTTCTTCAGGACTTTAGATTTAGAATCTTTATGACTTCTTTTTCTTTTTTCGGTTCTTCTGGATATTTTGTAAATGGCGATTCGCTTCCATGATTTTTTTGGTCTGTTCTTTCTGGAGATGCAACATGCCTTTGACGAGGCTATCCTTTGCTATGCCAAGCATTCTCACCGCCAAGAGTCCTGCGTTACGACTATTATCCACAGCAACCGTGGCTACGGGTACACCTTTCGGCATTTGAGCGATGGAAAGAAGCGCATCGAGACCCTTCAGTTTTCCAACTTGGACCGGCACGCCAATCACTGGTAACGGAGTTAAGGATGCGACCATACCAGGAAGGTGAGCGGCACCGCCAGCTCCAGCAATAATGAGTTTATAACCCTTCTTGTGAGCCGATTTGGCAAAACGGTACATCCAGTCTGGTGTACGGTGTGCCGAAACAATAATAACATCATGAGAAATTTCAAATTCAGTGAGCGTTTCCGAAGCTGCATTCATGACCGGCAGGTCACTGTCACTTCCCATAATGATAGCAACATCAGCTTTTTTCATAGTGTTACCTTTCTACGAGCGGTCAAAGCGACGCTCAATGCTGCTTTAGGAGTCTTTCCCAAAGTATTGATGTGGCCCATTTTACGGTGGGCGCGATTCTCCTTCTTTCCATACCAGTGTAGGTGCCCCTGGTGTTGCGATGACCATAAAGTACGTGGCCATGATGGCGTTTCTCCAGTGACGCCAAGTAGGTTGGCCATGGCAAAGGGGGCGAGAACTTTAGGGGTAAACAATTGTTGATTACACACGGCCATCACGTGGGCCTGAAATTGACTCATGGAAAGTGCATCTTGGCTGTAATGGCCGCTGTTATGAACCCTTGGGGCGATCTCATTGACCAGCAGTTCTTTGCCGGTGTCAAAAAGTTCAAAAGCAATAACCCCAATGTAATCTTCTTTACGGATAAAATGTTTCAGAACCTTACGAAGCGCTTGTTCTTTTGGATGTCTAATGGGGCCCATCACCCAATCACACCGAGCATTGGTTTGCTTGGATTCCACCAAGGGAAAGTCGACGATGTTTCCATGGCGATCTCGAGCGAGAATCAGGGCCAGTTCACGTTTGAAAGGGATTTTCGACTCAGCGATAAAGCCCTCTTTGGTTTTGCTTTGAATCTGTTCCCAAAGCGAAAAATCTTTTTTGGGGTTCACGAAGAAGGTTCCATAACCGTCATAGCCAAAGCGACGTTGTTTCAGGACGATTTCACGTCCCACAGAACTCAGTGATTCGGTAAGGGCTTCGATATCACTCCAGGTGTCGACCACGCCCCATGGGGCTGTGGGAATTTTATATTTTTCGAGAAGGCGTTTTTGCGACAGTCGATCTTGTAGTTCTCCCATTAAACGCGGATGCGGAAAAATCGGAGTTTGGGTATCAAGACTGAGTTTTTCTAAAAGACTGGCGTTCAAAAATTCACTTTCAAAGGTGACGACATCACATTGTTTGAGAAAACTCTCCAAGGCCTTCTCATCTTTTAAATCACCCTGAAAGAAAAAAGGTGAAACTTGAGCGGCTGGTTCCGTTGATGAGGGGGCATAGATTTGCGGCAAAATGCCATAGGGATAAGCAGCAAGAGCCAGCATCTGTGCCAGTTGACCACCTCCCAGGATTCCGAGTTTGAGGCCAGGGATTTGCGGCGAAAGCGCTGATGTTGGAACTCGCGGAGAACCTTTTGAGCGAGCTTTTGCCAAGGGCTTAAGTTGTTTTGATTGCGGTTTTTTTTTCAAACTCAATCAATACTCCTTTTTTTGAAGGCTGATAACGGACGTTTGCTAAAAAACTCAAACCTTACTATAGATCTTTCTCATGACAATAAAAAAAAGAGGGCTAGAACGGCCCATTCTGAAAGGCAGCGTCAATTTCCCGATCACCCTCGCTCCGATGGTGGGACTTAGTCACACCTCTTTTCGACGACTGCTTTTAGATTATGCTCCTGCTGGAGCACAGACCCTGTGGCCCACGGAGATGTTGAACTCCCGGCGCCTACCACTTGAAAATTTAGGACGGACGCCCGAGACCTATCGGCATCCCAGTGAGAATGGTTTTTTGATTCCACAAATTCTCGGCAATGAACCTGAGCCCATCCGTCAGAGTGTCGAAAAACTCGAAGCCTGGGGAGTTCAGGGCGTTGATATCAATATGGGCTGCCCGGTGGCGAAGGCTCTAAAACATAATTATGGAGTCTCACTCATGGGTGACCCTCATTATGCGGCCGAGGTCGTGCGCATGACCACGCGCGTGGCCAACGTTCCTGTTTCAGTGAAGTTGCGAGCGGTGGAGTCGGGGGAACTCACGGACCTGATGAAATTTGTGGAGGGTTTAGTTGAGGGTGGAGCCAGCTGGCTGACTTTGCATCCGCGGCGAGGCAGCCAGAAGCGGCGAGGCGAAGCGGATTGGTCGCAGATTCGCTGGCTGCGAGAACAGATTGATTTGCCTGTGATTGGAAATGGTGATGTGCAGACGGTTGAGGATGTCGAGCGCATGCTTGATGACACCGGATGTGACATGGTGATGGTGGGTCGGGCCCTGACCGCGCGTCCTTGGCTGCTTTGGCAATTTGCCGAAAAACAGGGTTGGCAAATGCCGCCCGAGTTTGAGACACGTCAGGTCCCCAGTCATCCTCAAGAGGAAGCGCAAGAGTATGGGCGTGCCTTGCAACGATTGCTGTCTTATATGCGTGAAGACTTTAGTTCGGAGCCTTTGGCGTTGCGGAAATTTTTATTTTTTGTCAAAACAGGTTCTGTTTGGTTAGATTTTGGTCAACCCCTTGTGGGCTTGGTGCATAAAGCATCTTCCATCGCACAGTTACAGGAATCTTTAAATGAGTTTTTTAAACAGGATTTGTCGATGTACCAACGAACAGAGTTGCGGCAATAGCAATTGTGCCCATTCGTTGGTCCGTTTTACAGATTAGCAGGAGTTTATTGAAATG
>JBILOD010000272.1:0-5740 GCA_044374645.1 Pseudobdellovibrionaceae bacterium
AAATTTTCTTCAAATTAACAACACGCTTTATTTTTTCGCGAAGACTCCTACGAGTGGCTATGAGTTATGGAAATCTGATGGGACCGCCGCCGGCACTACTATGCTTAAGGACATTAATCCAGGAGAAGCCTCGAGTTGGCCCCATAATTTTGTGAATTTTGAAGGCCAATTGGCTTTCGTAGCTAACGATGGCACTCATGGTTTAGAGCTATGGAAGTCAGATGGAACCGCCGCTGGAACAGTGATGGTGATGGATCTCTTTGAAGGAAGCACATCCGCGGCCCCTGAAAACCTTAAAGTCCTCCCGGCTTCAGTATTCGGAGGCCTCAGTAAACTGTTCCTGACGGCATATACCTCTACGAAGGATGCACCCGTCGTGGTCTGGACTCAACTGACCGCTCAAACAACAGTAATTGAGGGGGAGCTCGTAATTCCCTCGGAGGACTCCTACCCCAATCGGCTTTTTACGCTTGGGCAAAAGCTTTTTTTCTTCGATTCAAGTGGGGAGTGGGGCAATCAATTATGGGAGTCTGATGCGACGATGGAAGGGACTAAAGTATTCATCGATTTAGCCCCCAATTCTGGATGTTTTGAACCCATTTTCTTTTTGCCCGATAGTCAGGTCAATGAAGTTCGGTATTTTGTGGGGGAAGATATTGCCCATGGCATGGAGTTGTGGCGCACGGATGGTACCGTTGAGGGAACAAAATTAATTAAAGACATTAATCCTGGGTCAGCATCGAGTTTTCCGGAATTTTTGGCTCAAACCGACCGACAGCTCAGTGACGGGCGTTATATTTTTGCAGCGGACGATGGAGTCAACGGAAAAGAGTTGTGGGTGACCGATCTTACCGAGGCTGGGACCATTTTACTGAAAGACACGGAGTCTGGCTCTAATTCGGGCGCATCGATCGACAGCTCCCTCAACCCTTTAGGGGGAGGTCGCTTTTTGTTCGCTATGACTACACCCACTTACGGACGTGAACCTTGGGTGACTGATGGCACCACCGCAGGGACCTACCTTTTAAAAGATATTTATGCCGGTGTCGGGGACTCCCTTGGAGGAGAGGGACCCTTTTTTCAAGTCACACCGGGAAAGTGGATATTTTCGGGCAACACCTCTGCCAATGGGCAAGAACTCTGGATAACCGATGGCACCACCGCCGGCACTTTACTTCTCAAGGATATTTACGCTGGTGCAGGTAGCGGGATGCCCCGTGGATTCACACCCGTCAACGGGAAGTGGATATTCACCGCAAGTACCGCTGCCAACGGGCAAGAACTCTGGATAACCGATGGTACCGCAGCGGGTACTTTCATGGTTAAAGAACTTTATGCTGGAAACACGGGTGGGGTCTATATGGACCTTTTTAGGAGCGATTCTAGCCATACGTTTGTGCTATTCTTAGGTCGCACTGCTGCTAATGGTATTGAGCTTTGGCGGAGTGACGGCACGGCCTCCGGCACAGTGATTGTGCGCGACATCAACCCCGGGAGCAACCATTCGGGACTTTCATTTAACCTCACGCCAGTTAACGGTGGGTGGGTGTTTCCGGCGACGGATGGGACGACGGGCATGGAGCTGTGGTTCACCGATGGTTATTCCTCCACTCAACTCAAAGACATCCAGCCTGGAACAGGTGATTCAAACCCGGGGCAATTTATGCCATTGGGGGATAAAATTGTTTTTCTAGCAAGCACAAGTGTTGACGGACAGGCTCTTTGGGTTACGGATGGAACGAGTCAGGGAACCAACTTGTTGAAAGACATTGACCCATCGACCGCGCCGATAATGACCTTTGACTATCAAACAACTTTGAGTAAACATATTTTATTTCTAGCGGACGATGGTATGCATGGGCACGAATTGTGGTCAACGAATGGGACAACGGAGGGGACCCGCCTTGAGCTTGACTCCTGGCCAGGACCTCATTCCAATGCGGGTTCATTTAGTAGCTTTACTGATTTTATGGGGGGGATCTTTTTCTGCGCACCCACACCCATGAGTGGACGCGAACTTTTTGTGATCTATCCACCATAAAAATCAAAGTTAGATGTGCCTTTGGTGGTTTAGCGAAAATCTCTTAGGGTTTGTGTTCGGGGTGGCTTGTTCTTAAGACCCGGAGTCCTTGCGTTGAGAGTTGTCTTTATGCAAGATCCAGGGTGTGATGGGGCCATGAAAACCTTTCTATTTTTTTTCTTCATCGCATCGGTTTGTTGGGGCCAAAAACGTTTGCTTGTGCTTGGTGATTCTTTAACCGAAGGAATTGGGGTCGCTCGTGATCTCGCGTATCCGGCCCTTCTTGAAAAAAAACTGCATCAGATCGGCAAAAAGGATTGGGTGGTGATTAACGCTGGGTTGAGTGGGGCGACCACCGCTTCAGCTTTGTCTCGCTTGAAATGGCAGTTTAAGAATAGACCAGATTTAGTATTGCTTGTGCTTGGCGGCAACGACGGTTTGCGCGCCTTAAAGATTGAGGACAGTCAAAAGAATTTAGATCAGGCCATTCAATATATTAGAGAACAAAAGGTGCCCGTCATTTTGGGGGGACTTTATATGCCACCGAACTATGGCAAGGAGTACACTGAAAAGTTTAAACAAATGTACTCAGCATTGGCAAAGAAACATCAATTGGCATGGGTGCCCTTTATTCTGGACAGCGTTGCGGGTGATTCGAAATACAACCTGCCCGATGGCATTCATCCTAATGAAAAAGGACATGCCATCATCGCCGAAAACATTTTTAAAGTTTTGAAGGGGGCCTTGTGAGTTTAGTTTTGCGCGATGTGCGTAAGAGTTTTCGCCAGGGTGAGGTCGAAATCCAAGTGCTCAAAGGGCTTCAGGCTCAGTGGCGGCCTGGAGAGGTTGTTTCGGTGGTGGGTCCCTCGGGCAGTGGTAAGTCTACCTTGCTATCATTGATGTCTGGACTTGAACGCGCCGATTCAGGAGAAGTCATTGTTGATGATACTCACTTAGAAAAGCTCACTGAGCAGCAGTTGACCTCATTTCGAGCGCGCCATATTGCTATCGTGTTCCAACAATATCACCTGATGAATCATCTCACCACGGTCGAAAACGTGATGCTGGCCATGGAGATTTTGCGAATGGAGCAACCACAAGTGAGGGCGGAATCGGTTCTCAAAGAACTCGGGCTTGGGCACCGTCTCCAACATTTTCCAAGTCAATTGAGCGGTGGGGAATGCCAGCGGGTCGCCATCGCCCGGGCACTGGTCGTCAAACCCAAAGTATTGCTAGCCGATGAACCAAGTGGGAATTTAGATGCAAAAACGGGTGAAAAAGTAATGGATGTGTTTTTTGATGTGGTTCGTAAATATCAAATCACAACCGTTTTGGTGACTCATAGTGAAGCTTTGGCTCGGCGCTGCGATCGAGTTTTGCATCTTGAAGATGGGTTACTAAAGGAGTTCTGATGGTTTTTCATTTAGCGCTCCGCGAGTTGATTCGTAGTTGGCGTTTTGGACTTTTTTTCATTATCAATTTGAGTTTGGGGCTCACTGGATTCATTGCTTTGCAGTCCTTTGATCAGGCTCTTGAGGAACAAATCCAGCTCAATGCTAAATCCATTCTTTCGGCCGATTTGGCCGTGTCGGCGCGCAGAGAATTAACGGCATCAGAGTTACAGAAAATGCGTTCCTTTTTGCCGGCGACGGCGGAGGAATCAAAGGTCTACGAGTTTTTTGCAATGTTGAACTCCAAAAAAGGCACTCGGCTGGTTTTGGTGAAAGCCATTGATGCTGCATATCCCTTCTATGGCAGTTTGGATTTGGAGGGTGGAGGCGCCGTCAGAAGCCACTCGTCTAAACAAGACTTATTGAATAAAAAAGTTTGGATTTATCCAGAGCTCAAAGCTCAATTAGGGTTAGATGTGGGCGATGAAATCCAATTGGGAGAGCTTCAGTTGGAGGTGTCTGATCTGGTGCGCAAAGATGCCACTCAAACCTTTCGCGCCGCCACGTTAGCACCGCGAGTGTTTGTGCATCGGGATCTGCTGGGGCGTTCGGGATTGCTTCAATACGGAAGTACATTTTCGGTGGCTCATTTGATCAAGCTCCCGCAAGATGGCATCGCCACGGTCGTGCAGGAAAAGATCTATACTGAATTGCCTGACCCACAAATCAATGTTGAAACTCCGACCTCAGCGGGGGAGGATGCGGGTCGGCAGCTTAAGACCTTGTCGGATTATTTAGGATTAGTGGCTATTGTGGCTCTGTTTTTGTCATCACTGGGCGCAGCCTACTTAGAACGATTGTTTATTTATGATCGCCTCAAAGAAATTGCTGTATTGCGCACTTTAGGATTGCAGAGCCATGAGGCTCTAGGCGTTTATGTACTACAAGCGGCGATGATGGGGCTTTTGGCGATCATCCCTACGGTTGGAATGAGCTACCTTTTGTTGCCAATGTTGGCACGTTATCTCTCTGGATTTACTCCATTCCCATTGAATCCAGTGATCACAATGGCTTCGTTAGGAGTTTCGGCCCTAATGGCGACGGTGGGTAGTTTCGTGGTGGTTTTACCCTTTGTCATGAAAATTTATGATATCAATGCGTCGAGGCTTTTCAGTGAAGAGCCCATGGCCGTAGTTGGTGGACCAAAGAGACTTTGGGCTTATGTGCCGGGTGTTGTTGTTCTTAGTGTTTTGGCTGTGTACCAGGCGCATTCTTGGAAGATTGGCGGTAGTTTTGCCGTAGCCATTCTGGGGGTCACTCTTTTGCTGGTGGCGCTTGGTGCCGGTACACTAAGGTTGGGTCGATATTTGAGAGTTTCTCGTCCCTGGTTTTATAAATACAGTTTATTGAGTCTTTCACGGCGTTCAGGGGCGAGTTTGGCGGTGTTTGTGGCCTTGGGATTAGGAGCCTTATTGATCAATATTCTCCCCCAATTGAAACACTCGTTGCAGTTGGAGTTCAAAATCCAGGGACGGAGCAAAGTGCCGTCTTTGTTTATGTTTGATATTCAAGATGAGCAACGTCTGGCCGTGGAATCGTTATTTCAACGTCACCAGGTTGTGACTCTGGCATGGTCACCCTTGATCCGGGCGCGTATTCTCAAAGTCAATGGGCAGGACTTTGAACGTAAAATTGAGGCGCAAACATTCAAGACGCGCGAAGAAGAGCGAGAGGCCCGCTTTCGGAACCGCGGAGTCAATTTATCCTATCGAACGAACTTGTCGACCACGGAGGCTTTGGAGGATGGTAGGCCATTCTCGGGCGTGTTTAATGCCAGCCAACAACAGCGACCGGAACTGTCTTTGGAGTATCGCTTTGCTGAGCGGATCGGCGTAAAACTGGGTGATGTTTTACGTTTAGATATCCAGGGAGTGGAAATCGAAGGGCAAGTGGTGAATACTCGCCGAGTGCGCTGGACGAGTTTTCAACCCAACTTTTTCGTTCTCGTGCAACCAGGAGTCCTCGACGATGCGCCAAAAACTCACATCGTAGCACTGCCATCATTGGGATCAGAGGCTCGATTGCAAATTCAGAAAGACATGGCCACTGAATTTTCTAATGTCTCGATTATTGATGTGGTGAAAACGGTGGATCAAGTCTTAGAAACAGCGGAGAAGATGAGTTGGTCTTTAGCGCTGATGGCAGCTTTAGCTCTTCTATCCGGGTATATAGTCCTATTTTCCATTATCCGAAGCCAAATGACTTTGCGTCGTTGGGAGTTGAATATGCTTAAGGTTCTGGGCGCTTCTGGACGTGAGATCATAGGGTT
>JBILOD010000273.1:0-5738 GCA_044374645.1 Pseudobdellovibrionaceae bacterium
GCCGTTTTACGGAAGGGCATCGATTGATTTAGGAGTTCCAGCGCATAAGTTTTTTGGTCCGCCGCTGAGAGTTTTTTCGGAATTGGCAGGTTTTCGATTTCCTGGGCCAGACGCTCATTTTCATTTCGAAGATGGGTTGCTGCCATCACTTGTAGTGTCCAGTCTTGAGCCCGTTGGGCCTTACGAAAAAAGTCTTTGAGCTGTCCGAGGCTCTGGATACGGTTACGCAAGCTCGATGTCAGCAAATTGGGAGTTCTGCCATTGAGTTTTTGGCGTTTCACGGTGTTTGCGAATTGTTGAAGTTCACTCAAACTCATCATTCGTTGGAGCGTCTGACCAGCCCAGGTCGATTTAACACCACGTTGGCTCAATGCCCAACGAGCTTCAGTGAAATTGGAATCTTTAGCGAAAGCTTCGAGAGCAAGGTCTGAAAATAGAACTGGTTTACTCGTCAACTGAGAGGACTCTTTGTGGAGAGCGGCCCAAAGATTTCGTTGTAAGCGCACTAATTGAGCTCGTGCCAACTGACTCTGAGCCTTCGATGATTTAGGGCTGTGGACGACTTTTTCAAGCCAAGGCTTTGGATTGTTTTGGCTCAGTTCGGCCAGGAGAGCTCCCTTTAAAAGTTCCTCAGGTAGTTTTGAACTCTGGTAGTTCAATCGTTGCACGATCTGGTAAGCTCGCGTGAAATCTAAAAATAGCTCACTCAAGGCCAGTTTTTTCGTCAGAGCCCAACGGACATCGGCTTCAGTGGCGGCCTTCTGCTTCAGAAATTGATCAAGACTCGCATTCGCTGTTTCCCACTCTTGAGCCTTCAGAGCCAAATCAATTTTCATCTTTAGGATCGATTTCGCTTCTTTGGCATCGGAGCCCTGGATGGTGACTTTCAACAATTTTGATAACGCGGATTTGGCGGAATCCTTCGAGGTGTCCTTAGTCGCCATAGTCTTAACGATTTGAAGGCCCGCCTTACGCGAGATCTGGTGAAACTGAATCGCATCGGACGGAAAAGCTCTAGCGTAATTGAGGCTCTTTTCTTCTAGGGTTTCAATATCTTTCAGAAGGACCAACGAATCGAGGGCCAAGTGCGCAGACTTTAATTTTAGGTTTTGGTTTGAAAATTCTGAGTCACTCACAAAGTCATCAAATAGGGAGTACGCCAGCTTCCACTGATTTTGATCATAAAAAAGTTTAGCGCGCTGATAGCGAATAGAGTTCTGCGCAGATCCCCTGGGATTGAGTTTAAGGTAGTGATCATAGGACTGAAGGCGGATCGAGTCTGATTTCAAGCCCTCCGCCAATTCGACTTCAGACAGAAGAGTGGCTTCCAGCAATTTAGGTGAAGCGATTTTTGAATCCTCGCTTTGTACAATGAGATCGGCAGCGCGTGCATAAGCGATGCGGGCTGTTTGTGTCTGCTTCATTTTGACGGAAAGCTGAGCTTGCCAGAGATAGGTTTCAAAGTCTCTGTTTTGGAAACTGTGATAAAGGTCATAGGCCGCAATGAGACCTAGGTTCGAACTTTTTATTTCACCGGCTTTGCTGAGTTTGCTGCCTTGTCTTTCCCATTGAGTGAGATATTTCTTTGCATGGGCCACGATATCTTTGCAAATATCATTGCAGTTCTTTCCTTGAGGGTTTTCACCAAAGGTTGAACGGGCCATATCGATGGCTTGTTTGTAAAAGGAGTTAGCTTTTGCATAGCGAGTGTGATCCCGATGATAACGAGCAATGTTCAGAAGCACCATTTGTTTTTTATCCGCAGGAAAACCTTCTGTATTTAGAGCTGTTTCCCAAGCCAGACTCGCTCCATTGGTTTGCCCAGTGCGTTCAGCTTCGTCACCGAGCAAGAGAATATTGGCGGCGATGTCGTTTTCAGGGCTGACTTCAATTAATAATTCAATCGATTTCTTCGTGATGGTGTCTTTGGCCATAAAAACCGCCAGATCGCGGGCCACTTCACTGTGAAAGGCCTCGCTGTACTGGTATCCGCCATCCGTTGGTTGTTGGAGCCAAACTTCATTCGTAAGGAGGCGGACGAGTAGACTGATAGCCTGGTCGACTTCCCCTTTATTAAACTCAGCCCATGCCATCTTGTGTCGGGTTGTTCCTTGAGCTTCAGGGGCTGTATTTTTCAAGACGATATTATAGTCAGCAAGCGCTTTATCAAATTGTCCCTCAGAAAAGTAGTAACCGGCGCGCTTGGAATAGGCTTGCGCCAAGATTTTCGTTGAGGTGTTTTTATTGTCAATCAGTTGAGTGTAAAGACTGAGCGCTTCCTTTTTCTTTTGGGTGAGTTCAAGCAGGTGAGCCAATTGAATCATTACAGCTTCACGATCTGTACCTTGGATTTTGGGAAGAATGACCTTGTATTGGGAAATTGCTTTTTGACGAAAGCGAGGCGAGTTTAAGCAGTCTGAACAACCCCGTTGGCCTTCTTCAACTAAGAGGAGACGGGCTTTTTCTGCGTAAAGGTTACCAAGTTGCAAACGCAAACCTGTGCTGCTGACATTCTGATCGTTGTCTTGGATAGTGGATAAGCTTGACTCTAATTTTTCAATCACCAAATCGTGGGCTTCAAGGTCCATTTTTTCGGCTAAGGCCATGGAGCTGCCCAACAAGGTGATGGACAATAGAAGATGTGTAAGGCAAGAACGACCTGCGATGCCAGTACTTTGAATTTTACCGCTGAGGGGATCGAAGGAAGTCATTTTGTTATTCTCCCTGATGTTCCACTGCAAGTTTTAGTTGGCTCAACCCTGCCTCAGAAGCCGCAATCAATACGGGGTTGATTTTTTCGATGTCGTTCTTTTGATCGGCGATGATCACCAGTGCCTTTTTGTTCTTTTTTGTAAGCTCGGTCGAAACCTTCTTCAGCGCCGGTACTAATTGACGGGCAGACACCTCTTTGCTGTCAAGGTAGTATCGATTGTTTCGGATGACGAGACTGGTCTCTTGGTCAGTTAATTGGCTTTGGATGGCAACGGGCAATTGCAGGCCGAGTGTAGGATCGACGGCCTCCCCAGAAATAGCGGGACCAAATAATAGGTAGATCACCAAAATCGAAAATGCATCGACCAGGGATGTGATCATCAGCGTGGCCGCCTTCTTCTTGAGGTTGCCGTTATTAGGACGCAAATGAGATTGCCCTAGGATCATACTGGTTCGATTGGATTGTAGGAGTACGGATGACTGAGCCATTATTGTAGTCCTTTGATAGCAGGGGCCAAACCAATTTTCAGAGAGAGCCCTTTGAGCTGGTCAAGTAGCTTGATGGTGGCACCATAATTTACACCAATTTCGGGCATTACAATGACGGTCTCAGCTTTGGCCTTTTTCACAAATGTGGAAATTTCTTTAACGCCGGAGTTCCAGTTAAACTGTCCACCTTTATTGGGTTCAATGGTTTTTTCTGAAAGTAAAGACGAGTCCTCTCCGCTCTTCCATTGAAGAACGAATTGCCCGTTGGCTTTGACTTTAAGAAAAACGGAGTCCGGGTTCTTGCCACTCGAAGGTAGTTCATCACCGATGGCTTGATTGATCTCAATAGAGCCCATTCGCGACCAGATGGCCGTTGTTAACAAAAAGCAAATGCAGATCGATAACACAGAAAGCACTGGAAGCAGATTCACTTCGAAGTCGAGGTCTTTTGCTTTGGTATTCATGTCATCCTCCGTTCCTAAACGATTCGATTCAACAATAGTTCTCACTCACACAATGGGGGCTCAGATGTTTCTAGAGCCTTAAACTTTAGATGGGGATTTACCTTTGGGTGCAGGAATCGATTCGAATGAGTAAGTAAGCCAGATGTAAAGCTTCATCGCTGCCTTGTTAAGGTCTTCCATTAACTGCTGGCTTCGGTTTTGAAGAACAGCGAAAGCCGCAAGGGATGGGATCGCAACGATGAGACCATAAGCCGTAGTGTACATTGCTGTCGAAATACCCTGTGCCAGAAGGGTTGCGCGCTCAGCTGCAGTGGCCGCTCCCAAAGAGCTAAATGCCTCGATCATTCCGATAATGGTTCCAAGTAGACCCAAAAGAGTACTAACGTTAGCAATGGTTCCAAGGAATGCGGTGTTCTTATCAAGACGTTGACTTGTTTCAACGAGAACTTCGTCCATTTTGAGTTGGATTTCTTCTTTACCGCCAAAGCTCATTGCTGATTGAGCACCAACAAGTGCCACCTGACCAATTGGGTCAGTGCTTTTGATCTCTTTAGAGATATCAACCAGGCTTTCGAGATTTCCAGACTTAATTGTCTTCTCGAAGGGTTGAACTTTTTTAAGCTGATTGGGTTGCCGACGCAAATAAAGAGTCACGACTCTTTCAGCGATAATGGCCATTGAAAAGATCTGACAGGCGAGTATCGCCCACATCCAGACTCCACCAGCGAGAAAACCTTCACCAAGTTTTTGTAATGCTTGCAACATATTGTCTCCTATTGTCACAGGGAAGTAAGTTCATGGTTGCCTACTTCCATCTCAACGACCCTATTCGCAATCCGGATGCCAGATGGGAAATCGAATAGAAGGCCACGAGCAGGGTGTCAGGAGCCCAGCAAATTATATTTTATGCTTTTAAGGGGGCGATAAGCGTCGCTTTTACTATTTTTTGACGGATTGATCAGCGTCCAAAGATGTTAGTGCTATTGAAAAATAGTGAGACTGTTTGAAGTGAAAAAACTGAAGCGCGGCATCTTCGGGGTTCGAAGTGAGGAGCGAAATCGGAGTTGTGAGAACATTAAACTGGGCTCTTTGGATTCCGGTAAACAAAGATACACCTAGGCACTTGATCATGGATTCTTTGAGTGTCCAAAACTTAAAAAACAGATCTTTTTGTTGAGATTCATCAACTTTTTCTATTTGGTTCACTTCAGCGTCGACGTAAAAGCGCCTAGCCAGTGATTTCCATGGGCGTTGAGCGGTGGATTCTTCGGCATCAATTCCGATATGAAATGAGTCTACAAAAGCAATAAAAAAAGTGTCTTTCGTGTGGGTGATATTGAATTGCACCGGATGGACTTTGGAATCGCTCGCCCATGCGATGGGTTTGCCGTTCTCATTGCGCTGAATTTGGTGACCCGTTCCTAAATAAAAATTGACGAGGGGAGCACAGGCGAGAAGTGAACTCGTACCTTTGGGGGGCAGTTCATTGATTTTCCAAAGATGGATCGTGGCGGGGGGGAGTTTTTCAATGGGCAGAGAGGAGGAAAGATCCATCCAACATTGGATCTCAAATTGTTCGAGATTCAGTTTCCCCAATTTCACTCATGACTCCCTAGGAAAGATGGCTTGTTCATAATTTTAGGCTGTCATCAGGTCAAGATCAAGTTGGTGGACCATGGTTATTTGATAATCAGAGTCTTACTTGATTGAAGCTTTTAGTACTTTCGAAAGCTCTTCGGCAACCACACGAAGCCGACCAGATGAGGCAATTCCAAGAGGCGTCAATACCGAAACAGGTAAGTCTCCCGAGGACCAATCTGGAAGAATTCTGACCAACTCTCCTCTTTTAATGAGATCCTTGCAAAGGTAATTGGGGCCTAACAGTACACCACCACCAGCCGTGGCGGCACTCAGGAGACTCGTCATATGATTACTTTCTAATCGGGAGCTGATGTTGACCGTCGATCTTATCTTGTTGTTTTTGAGGTGCCAAGTTGTTCGCAATGGGGACGATGATAGAGTTAAACACTCATGCTTTTTTAAGTCTGCAGGAGTAGCAATGGGTCGATGATG